>JAMPEL010000004.1:0-75391 GCA_023665185.1 Roseburia sp. | reverse complement strand
TGCGCAAAAAATCAGTGTGCCTTGGAAATAAATTTTCAGCACCTTGTAATTTTGGGTTTTACTGGACTTTTGGGTGAGGAAGGTGTGTTTTGAGGTGGATTTGTATGTCTTTTAGTCGGGTGAATTGTTCTGTTTGTCTCCTTGGGTTTTGAGGTTCAAAACCCTCCGTAGAATCGCGTTTTTGCAACCTCGGCAGAGTCCGGTCCATTTTGAGGCGATTCTACGAAGGCGGGATTTAACATATCAAATTGTCAGAGATATTCTAATTTTTATTGACTTCTTGGACAGACTCCTCCGTCGCAAAGCGACACCTTTCCAAACTTAGGGAGGAACCAGATTGCTATGTTTGCAGAGAAACTAACGTGTTGATTGACAAGGTGTATAGCTCCAGCCCTGAGTTTGTGGAGGTGGCGCTTTGCGACGGAGAAATTTGTCTGAATGCATCAATAATACGTTTACAAAAAGTCAAAAACTATGTCTGATGCATAAAAACACATTTACAAAAAGTCAAGTAATCTGTTCAAATGATCAATACAAATCTGTCAAGAGCATATTAACAAACTGTAAGCGGCCTGTTAAAATCGTCAGCGAATCATCGCCTACATCAAATTTCAGCCTATAATAAACAAAACCGGATAAATCACTTGAAATGTCAGATGAACCGTTTTTTTTCTGTTTGCTGTGTGGCGAAACCTTTTTCTGAAACTGGATATAGAGTGGTGTGGATGGTAATGGAATATAGGGAGTGCGTCTTTTTTGTCGCTGTATATCGAAGAAAAACTCATTCTTTGTCTGTCAGATATGAGAATCTCACGATTTTTATGTACTTTTGTGCTTTCAAAATAAAAGAAACTGCAAAATCATATATCGTATGACAGAATTGGCTTTGAAGTATGGTTGCAATCCCAACCAGAAACCTTCCAGAGTATATATGGAAGAAGGTGAACTCCCTATTGAGATTCTTAACGGACGTCCCGGGTATATCAATTTGCTTGATGCCCTGAACTCATGGCAGCTTGTAAAAGAACTTAAGGCGGCTACCGGTATGGCAGCGGCAGCTTCTTTCAAGCATGTGAGTCCTGCGGGTGCGGCAGTCGGTGTCCCGATGAGCGACACACTGAAAAAAATTTACTTTGTAGACGACATCAAGTTGCCGCTTTCGCCAGTAGCTACGGCTTATGCGCGTGCGAGAGGTGCTGACCGCATGTCTTCGTATGGCGACTTTATCGCTCTTAGCGACACTTGCGATGAGGTGACAGCCTTGCTTATCAAGCGTGAGGTCAGTGACGGTGTGATAGCTCCCGACTATACTCCCGAGGCTCTTGAGATATTGAAGGAGAAGCGCAAAGGTACTTATAATGTGATAAAGATTGCCCCGAACTACCGTCCGGCTCCAATAGAGCGCAAGCAAGTGTTTGGTGTCACTTTTGAGCAGGGACGTAATGAGATTGACCTTTCGGGCGATAATCTGTTCGAGAACATTCCGACCCACAACAAGACTTTCTCAGACGAGGCGAAGCGCGACTTGAAGATTGCCCTTATCACTTTGAAATACACACAATCAAATTCTGTTTGCTATGTCAAGGACGGACAGGCTATCGGTATAGGCGCGGGACAGCAGAGCCGTATTCACTGTACCCGTCTGGCTGGAAACAAGGCTGATGTATGGTGGCTTCGTCAGTGCCCGAAGGTAATGGAATTGCCGTTCAAGGAGAATATCAGACGTGCTGATCGCGACAATACTATTGACGTGTACATCGGAAACGAGTATGAGGACGTTCTTCAGGAAGGTACATGGCAGCAGTTCTTTACGGAAAAACCGGAGCCGCTTACAGAGGAGGAGAAGAAGGCATGGATTGCGCAGAATACAGGTGTATGTCTGGGTAGCGACGCATTCTTCCCGTTTGGCGACAATATAGAACGTGCCCACAAGAGTGGAGTGGAGTATATTGCACAGGCAGGCGGTTCGGTGCGCGATGACCATGTTATTGATACTTGCGATAAGTATGGAATTGCTATGGCATTCACCGGCATCAGATTGTTCCATCATTAATAAATCGGTAATAATTCTTATACAATGGCTTCAGACAATGAAATACAGAATGCCATAATGAATGGCATTACATTCGGAGGAGGATTCAGGGCGAATAGCGGAAATTCGGACAAAGTGAAGACTAAAGCCCGGAAAAAGGCTTACCAGACTGGTGCTCACGGTTCTGGGGCTGCAAAGCATAAGGCTGAAATAAGGCAGAGAGTCAAGAACAGACCGACTCAGCGCAGAAAGTAAACATACTGTTTGTTTTCTGAAATATTATAGGCAGTTTGAGGTTCCATTTTGCCCGATTATTGCAAATGGATTCTCAAACTGCCTTTGGTTATGTTGGTTGCAGGGCAGGCTGTGTTTCTATTTGTAGAATGTTCCCGACATGCTTCTTTGCGGATTTATTTATCCGCAAAGTCAATATGGTGTTCAGTTATGGTATTTCTCAAACGGAACAGGTGCGCAATCTGTATGCAGCCATATCCTTGATAGGGTTGCGGACTACTTTCCCGATGCAAAGCCCGTTCATGGCGGCAGCCTCTTTTATCTCCTCTATATAATAGTAGGCAACGGAGCCGACAAAATTTATTTTGCTCTCATCTCCATCAGTCTTCCCATGGCGGTATGTCATGACATTCCGTTTGAAGAACTCGTTGAAGCAGTCGACCAGCAGTTTGTGCATGGCGGGATGGCTGCGGTTTTCGTGACAAAATCTGGAGAGAGAGGCAAGAAAACGGTTGGGCATAGGCTCGCGATACACTTTTCGGATGATTTCCGCTACAGTAAGCCTGGTGTGCTCCAAAAACAATCGGCATAACTCCTCCGGCAACTGGTGCTTCAGTACATCCCCGACAAGCCTTTTGCCGATATAGGCGCCGCTTCCCTCATCGCCGAGAATGAAGCCGAGTGGCGACACTTGCTCTACGATTCTTTCTCCATCATATAGACACGAGTTTGATCCTGTGCCGAGTATGCAGACAATGCCGGTGCTGTTTCCGCAGAGCGCGTGCGCAGCCCCCAACAAGTCGCTCCCCGCAAAAACCGTACTTGCCTGAGTGAACGTGTGGCTTAGGGCAGATGTGACTAAGGGAACGTTCTCCGGGGTACACCCTGCGCCATAAAAATATATTTGCTTGACAGCTGTACTGGCAGCGTGTATTTGAGGAAGCAATTCCGTTTCGAGAATGCGGCGGATTTCTTGCTTGTCTTGAAGCACGGGATTAATTCCGCTTGTGATGATTGTCTGGTCAGGAATGCCGCTGTCTGTGACGTACCATTCCGTCTTTGTCGAACCGCTGTCTGCTATCAAAATCATAGTGTCTATTGTTTTTTCCATATAAAATTTTTATGTTGCAAAGTTATGGATTTATTGTTACAGTGAAGTCAAAATATATTATGTATATTTGTGGCGGTTTCGATATGAGATGCAAAATTTATCGAAAAAAGCGTAGTGCAGAATGAGAAAAATGCAAATTGATTACTTTTCGGTCATATTTGTGGATAAAAAGATTAGTATTAAACACCCTAAAATTCTTAATTTTGCAAGCTGTAACTTAGTATTTAATAAAAGTATATACAAAAATGGAAAAACAGAATGTTAAGCCAGCCAACGGCAAATTGGGTATAATGGTTGTTGGTCTTGGTGCTGTAACTTCAACTTTTATGACAGGTGTTCTCATGGCCCGCAAGGGATTGGCAAAGCCTGTCGGTTCTATGACACAATATGACAAGATTCGTGTCGGCAAAGGAGCTGATAAGAAATATCTTCATTACTCAGACATTGTGCCATTGGCTTCTCTTGATGACATCGTGTTTGGTGCATGGGATGTGTATCCTGCCGATGCTTATCGCTCTGCCATGTATGCGGAGGTTTTGAAAGAAAAGGACATTGAGCCTGTTAAGGACGAGCTTGAGAAGATTGTTCCTTTGAAGGCTGCTTTTGACAAGAACTTCGCAAAGCGTCTCGATGGTGACAATGTAAAAGACTGCAAGACGCGTTGGGATATGGTCGAGGAACTTCGTGCAGACATACGCAAGTTCAAGGCTGACAACGGTTGTGACCGTATTGTTGTGGCATGGGCAGCGTCTACTGAGATTTTTGTGCCTATTTACGAGCCTGTACACGGAACTCTTGCCGCACTTGAGCAGGCAATGAAGGATAATGACACAGAGCACATCGCACCTTCTATGTGTTACGCATACGCTGCGCTTGCCGAGGGCGCGCCTTTCATCATGGGTGCTCCGAATACAACAGTCGACATTCCGGCTATGTGGGAACTTGCCGAGAAAACCCAGATGCCTATTGCGGGAAAGGACTTCAAGACAGGACAGACACTTGTGAAGTCAGGCTTTGCTCCTATAATCGGCACTCGTTGCCTCGGACTGAGCGGATGGTTCTCTACAAACATTCTTGGAAACAGAGACGGTCTTGTATTGGACGAGCCGGCAAACTTCCGTACAAAGGAAGTGTCAAAGCTGTCTACTTTGGAGTCTATCCTTGTTCCGGAAGAGCAGCCAGACCTCTATACCGACTATTATCACAAGGTAAGAATCAACTATTATCCGCCTCGTAACGACAACAAGGAAGGCTGGGACAATATAGACATCTTCGGTTGGATGGGCTATCCTATGCAGATTAAGATTAACTTCCTTTGCCGCGACTCAATTCTTGCCGCACCGCTGTTGCTCGACCTCTGTCTGCTTTCCGACCTTGCCGCACGCGCAGGACGCTTCGGCATACAGCGTTTCCTCAGCTTCTTCCTTAAGTCGCCAATGCACGACTACACAAAGGACGAAGTGGCTGTGAACCATCTCTTCCAGCAGTACACTATGTTGAAGAACGCTATCCGTGAAATGGGTGGATATGAGGCAGATGAGGAAATTGACTAATCTCTTTTGTCTCTGAGACTATAAAACCATGAAAAGCTTCATAGTTTCCCTTTTTCTTGTGGAAAAAGGGAAACTTTGAGGCTTTCTTTTTTGCAATATGCCTGAAAGTTTCCGCGCAAGCATTGCTCTCTCTGCCTGAATGACATTTTCGGGGAGCAAAAGGCAGCGGCAGCTAAGTAAGGTTGAGACTGTATTTACAATCATATAAACCTGTACTGACATGTTGAAAAAATATGTTCTGAAATATGTTTTTCTTTTTTGTGCATGGATATTCTGTGGCTTGGCCGCAACAGCCCAAGTGACAGGTATTGTCATAGATTCAAAGACCCGGCAGCTGCTGGACTTTGTGAATGTGTATTATGAAGGGAAAAATGTAGGTGAGCTGACTGACGAGAACGGACGTTTTGTCGTCAAAGAAGATTCGTCATGGAACGAGCTTACCGTGTCTACAATGGGATATGTCACTCAAGTGGTAAAACTTGTGCCGGGAAAAAAGAAAAACCTGACCATCAAGCTTGTGCCGGAACCGCGTAAGCTGCAAGGTGTGACAATTACGGCGAAGAAAACCAAATACAGCAGAAAGAACAATCCGGCTGTAGAGTTGATGCGCAAGGTTATTGATGCGAAAAAGATGAGCGACCTCCGTCAGAAGGATTTTTTTACGTACACAAAGTACGAAAAGATGACATTCTCTGTCAATGAGTTTACGGACAAGGTGTTTGAGGAGGGTGAATTTAAAAAGTTCGCGTTCCTGAAAGACCATGTGGAGACGTGTCCGGAGACAGGGAAGCTTATTCTTCCTTTGACAGTCGATGAGACATTGTCGGAGATTTTCTACCGGAAAGACCCGCATTCGGAGAAGGTGCTGATAAAAGGCGAGAGCAATAAAGGTGTGACGGAACTGGTAAATACCGGTGAGATATTCACCACCACGCTGAAGGATGTATTTACCGATGTGGATATTTATGACAATGAATGCCGTTTGCTTCAGTATCCTTTTAAAAGTCCTATCGCAAACAGTGCCATCAGTTTCTACCGTTATTATATACAGGACACCATTTTCATTGACAATGACAAGGTGATAGATGTTGGCTTTCTGCCGAACAACCAGCAGGATTTCGGCTTTTCGGGACATTTGTTCATCATGGCGGATTCAAGTTATCAGGTACGCCGTGTGGAGCTTAACATTCCGGCTCGCAGCGATGTGAACTTCGTTGATAATATGATTATCATGCAAGATTTCATGGAACTGCCTTCAGGAGAGCGCGTGGCTATTAACAATGACATGCTGGTGGAGCTGAAACTCACCAAGTGGCTTGGCAAGTTTCTTGTGCAGCGTACTACCCGCCTGTCGGATTTTGCCTTTGAGGAAATCCCCAACAAGGTATTTAAAAGAATCAAGGGCAGTGTGTTCCGTGAGCCGGACGCACAGATGCAGGACGACAGTTTTTGGGAGAGCTACCGCAAGGTGGAGCTGACTCCGAGCGAAAGCCAGATGGGGACATTCATCAGCCGTATTGAGAGTTTGAAAGGATTCAAGTATTTTATATTCGGATTCAAGGCTTTGGTCGAGAACTTTGTGGAGACAGGCGACTCTCTCCATCCGAGCAAGGTGGATATAGGGCCTATAAACACCATCATATCCTCAAACGATTATGACAAGTTGCGTTTCCGTATCTCAGCCCTTACAACTGCCAATTTCAATCCTCACTTCTTTATGAGCGGATATGCGGCTTACGGAACCAAAACACAGAACCTATACGGAAAATTGCAACTCACATATGCTTTCAACAAGAAAGCATACTTGCCGCGCGAGTTTCCGCAGAACAATCTTTCCGTGTATTATCTGGATGATATAATGTCGCCTTTCGACAAGTTTATTCCAACGGACAAGGACAATATGTTCACCTCGTTCCATGCAAGCAAGGTAGACCAATACAATCATACGAGGGAGTGGCATGTGGCATACGACCGCGAATGGGAGTCGGGGCTGAAGTTTAAGCTGAATTTTACCCGTACCAACAACACTCCGGTAGACGCGCTGTTCTATCAGAAAGTGGGGACAGGCATACTTGATGCGGAAACAGGTGTCAGCCAGCCTGTCAATGACCCTTCGGTGTGGGTGAAAGACATTACAACGACAGAGTTTAAGGTTGGATTCACCTTTGAGCCGGGAGCAACATACGTCAATACCAAGCAGCGACGCCTGAAGATTAATCTTGATGCACCGGTGTTTACGGTGAGCCACACTGCCGGTGTCAATGGTTTTCTTGGCGGACAGTATGATTATAATGTGACCGAGGCGGGAATGTACAAGCGTTTCTGGATGGGCAGCTGGGGAAAGATTGATATAGATGCCAAAGTGGGAATACAATGGAACAAGGTGCCGTTTCCTCTGCTCATACATCCGGCAGCCAACCAGTCGTATATTCTCGAAGACAACACATTCTCCCTGATTTCAAATCTGGAGTTTCTGAACGACCGTTATGCCTCATTGATGTTGTCTTGGGATTTGAACGGTAAGATTTTCAATCGCATTCCATTGCTGAAAAAACTGAAATGGAGGGAGTTTGTCGGTGTAAATGTCTTGTGGGGAACACTTACCGACAAGAACAATCCGGCGGCTTCAGGCTATAATGACAGCGAGTTGTTCTATTTTCCCGGACATTTTCTTGCCGACGGCACGTATGAGTGCAATACCCAGATTATGGACAAGAAAACCCCGTATGCGGAACTTCGTTTGGGAATACACAATATATTCAAGATACTTCATGTCGAATACGTGAAGCGTCTGACTTATCTCGACAATCCCGGTACAAACAATTGGGGTGTGCGGTTTATGGTCAGAATGACTTTCTGACGCGGCAGTGGACAATAAAGAAGGCGGAGAAAGAAAACAGGCAAAATGTTTTCTTTCTCCGCCTTTGCTGTGTGAGATGCAGGATGATGGGATATACCGTTGAAGAATCCGTTCCCGTTTCCTTTCTTCTTATTTGCTGATGTTGATTTATTCGCTGATGTTGAAAGGTCCTGTCGGAATCTTTCTGCGCAACACCTCCAGTGTGAAGTCGGTGTCGGCAATGATTCCATACGAGCGTAAATATTGCTCTATTGTTTTCCTCGCCAGTTCCGGATGGTTGTTCTCCTCGCTCAGGTGGCACAGCCATACATTCCGCAATCCGGCATGGAAGTTTTCCGCCAGTGCCTCGGCTGTCTGTCTGTTCGACAGATGCCCCGTTCCGCTCATAATCCTTTGTTTTAGATGGAGAGGATATTTCCCGTTCACCAGCATCTCCATGTCATAATTTGCCTCGATGACGAGGTGGTTGCTTATTGAGATGTAATGCTTCACATTGTTAGTCGGTGCCCCCACGTCTGTCATGATAGTGAAAATCTCTCCCTCATGCTCGATGGAATATCCCACATTCTCCATCGAGTCGTGCGGAATCTCGAATGGGGTAATCTTGAACTGCCCGATTTCAAAAGTCTCGTTCTTCTCAATCGTCCGTGCATAAGTTTCCTCTATCTTGTTTCGTACATGGAAATTGCGGTTTATCCCCTCATGTACAAGTTTTGTGGCATATACCGGTATTTTTAATTCACCGCTTACCTTTCCGGCAGCTTTTATATGGTCTGCATGGTCGTGTGTGACAATGAGCGCGCATATTGCTGACTGATTCACACCGTAGTCGCGAAAATAGCGTTTCAGCCGTCTGGTGCTTATGCCCGCGTCAATAAGAATAGAACAGCTCCCATCGCTAAGACAGTAGCAGTTTCCACAACTTCCACTTCCAAAACTTATAAATTGTAACATATCGTTTTACCTTGCTTTTCAATTCTGTCACAAAGGTACGTCTTTTTTCTGAAGAATGCGAGTTATATTATAAAAAGTAACTGGAAGTGCATACGGGCATGTCGGAATACCGGGGTTATTGCCATGTTTCCTTTCTAAATACTTATTTCAGTAACTTTCGGTCGTTATCGCCATTTTTTTCAATACGCTCGTCTGATGGATGGCGATTTGGTTGAGTCTGATAAGCCACTCTGATAATTTTATGTCGGCAAACATGGTACTGATATATAGTGATTAGCCGTTTCTGCATGACTTGGGCGTGCCGGGCAACTGCGGTGTAAAATGATGGCGACACGCTGGTGGGGCAAGGACAGCCGACTGTTCATGGCCGAGCAGCTTCGTTGGGCTTTGAAAAAGTGATGCCGCACTAATAAGCATCCGTTTGCTGTCGCAAGTTGCGGTGTGTACACAAAAAACAACTAAATTCCTGAATTTTCTTTGGAAAAGTGCTAAATGTCTGACAATTTGAAATGTTAAAACCCGATGCCCGTAGAATCGCTCAAAATCGACTGCACCTTTCCTCGGCTGCATTTGAGCGATTCTACGGCGGTTTTCAAAACTTGAAATTCAAATGTAAAAATAAGGTAATTTATATTTTAAAAGATAAAATAAATCAATCCCAAAACATGCTTTTTCCGCCCCAAACCGCCCAAAAGTCCAAAATTGCAAGGTGCTGAAAATTTTTTTGTAAGGCGCACCGATTTTTTGCGTTTCACCTTGCAAATTTTTTTTCAAGGTGAAAGAAATTTTTTCAGTCCGCATTTTGGGCTAAAATCGAGTATCTTTCCGGACAATCCTTAATTTCTTTTCACATATCGTTTTCCCACACCCCGAAAAACAAAGATTGATTTTGAAGCCGAAAAATGGCGATTTTAACGGCGGATTTTCATAACTCTCTGATTATCAATACTCCCTATTTTGATCAAACCCATGCGTTTTTGATCAAAAACTGCGACTTTTTTACAAAATAGGAACTGTTTGATTATCAACGATTTATGTGTGTTGTCTCAAAAATCGCTCCAAAAATCAAGATCCCAAACCGCCCGAAATGTTAAAATCGAGTTCTCTTTTCAAGTGACAAAATGTCAAAATGCTTTTGTCCG
This sequence comes from Roseburia sp., assembly GCA_023665185.1. GTDB lineage: Bacteria > Bacteroidota > Bacteroidia > Bacteroidales > Bacteroidaceae > RGIG8745. The sequence continues at coordinate 65,505 of JAMPEL010000004.1, read as the reverse complement.
CATACAGCTGTTCTGCGATATGGACGGAGGAATGATTCGGGTTTTAAGATATTTCCATTATATGTAAAGTGTGGACAAGGGACATAATGAATGTGTGGAGGAGGCGAATTTGCTGCCGTTTTCACAGTTTTCCACCCAATCATGAGGATTTCTCAAGAAAATGCCATAAATTTGTGGTGAACCCATAATTTATATAAGGCTGGCAGAATTGAATCATATCAAAGCAGTGCTGGCAGAACGAGGTATAATGAGTAAATGGCTTGCAAAGTTTTTGCAGAAAGACCCTGCAACGGTATCCAAGTGATGCACTAATTGCGCGCAGCCCGACCTTTATACATTGGCTCGAATTGCCGAGTTGCTAAACATTGATATTCACGAGTTGATTTGCCACACCAAGCGGAAATAACCACAATGAGATACACCATAGAAGAACTCTGTCTGAAGCCCGAAGGGCAGACCTTTGATTGCAAAAGCATTCACATAGATCCGAAAGCTCTTGCCACCACCATCGTGGCTATGGCCAATGCCGATGGGGGTATGATTGCAGTGGGTATCTCTGATAAGACTCGACGCATTGAAGGAGTGGACCAAGATACGGCACATCTCAATGAGATTCTTCGTACACCGCTTGATTTTTGTGTACCGAGTATAACCGTTAATACCGACCTTGTTCCATGCGTTGACGACTATGGCAACGACAACCATATTCTAATCATCAACGTTCCGGCCAGTCCACGTCTTCATGCCAACCAAGCCGATGAGGTATTTTGGAGGGTAGGCGACAAGTCGCGTAAACTCTCTTTTGAGGAACGTCTCCGACTGATGTACGACAAAGGCGAACGCTATTTTGAGGACAGTCCAGCTTACGATGCCACGCTCGAAGATGTTGATATGGATATGGTCAAGGCTTACATGAACCGCATCGGCTATGGTAAGTCCGCCATTGAATATCTCACTGAGAACAAGGACTTTGTAACCTACAAGAATGATGCTCCGCAGGTAAGCACTGCTTGCATTCTGCTCTTTGGCAGGTATCCCCAGCGTTTTTTCCCTCGTGCCCGTGTGCGTTTTATCCGCTATGCTGGTACGGAAGAGAAGGTCGGTCGTGAAATGAACGTTATCAAGGACATAACCTTTGAGGGGCGCATCCTCGACCAGATAAAAAAGGCTATCGAATACCTTGAAACCCAAGTAAAGGAACATTCCTATCTTGGCGAGAATGGCATCTTCCGTACCGACCGTGAATATCCGAAGTTTGTGATACAGGAGATGGTGGTCAATTCGGTTTGTCACCGTGACTACAGCATCAAAGGAACGGAAATCCAAATAAAGATGTTTGATGACCGCATTGTGTTCGAGACTCCCGGCAAACTGCCTGGCATCGTTCGCACTGACAATATCCGCCATACCCACTTCTCTCGCAATCCTAAGATTGCTGAATACCTCAAAGCCTACGATTATGTAAAGGAGTTTGGTGAGGGTGTTGATCGTATGTGCCGTGAACTCATAGCTATGGGTACTCGTGAGCCTTTGTACAATGTTGTGGCGTTCATCATGAAAGCCACAGTATTTGCCACGTCTGTTGCAGAAGATAAAGATGCTGAAACCACTATCCTAAGACGGGGGACTGGTACGGAATTTAGCAAGAAACAAGAAGAAGGGCAAGACAGGGGCAAGACAGGGGCAAGACAGGGGCAAGACCTAATTTTGGACCTAATAAAGGATAATCCTCGTATCAGCGTTTCACAATTAGCCGAGGAATGCAGTCTTTCGGTAAAAGCTACAAGACGAATTGTAGATGGTCTGCGAGAAAAAGGACTGCTACAAAGGATTGGCCCGGACTTCGGCGGCCATTGGAAAGTAATCAAGCCACAATTTCAAGATGGAGGCTCGGAGTAAACTTCGCAACTCCTAAAAATGTAGTTGTAAATACGGGATATTCAATAACAACCAAACAATTAGTACACATGAATAAAATTACTATTTCATCTTTTTTGCCAGCAGTAAGAAATAATGCAATACTGCGATGCAAAACCTATGTGGGTATTGATTTTGGAACATCAACATCTGTTGTCTCTGTAGCATCGTACGATGAAGATGGCTGTTTGATTCACACGGATTCATTACGTCTAAAACAAAAGTTACCTGACGGAACTCTTTATTCTTCGGAAATTGTTCCATCCGTAATAGCGTGGAATAACGAGCAAATTCTTGTAGGAGAAGGAGCGTCTCAACTCAAATATCACCTTAAAAGAGGAAAAAATATATGGTACTCATTCAAAATGGAACTTGGTGAAGATTTGGGAGCAAAGTATTATGAAAGTGAGCTTCGCAATACAGCCCCTTTTTATATTCGCAACCCCAAAGATGCTGCACGAGTCTTTTTCGCATATCTAAAGTATTTGATTATAGGCTATTGCCAAGAGAATAAATTGAGCAAGGATATATCGTATGCAGTTAGTATTCCTGCATCTTTCGAAGCAAATCAGCGTAAGGATTTATTGGATGCGTTAATGGCTAATGACATGAAAATCTCTAAGCAAGCTTTAATTGACGAGCCTAATGCGGCTTTCATTAGTTATGCAGTTTATCGTGCGACAGATGGACAACCTATGTTTGTAAATCCAGACTACAACTCAAAGGTTTTAGTTTTTGATTTCGGTGGTGGAACATGTGATATATCCATTTTGGAAATTGGTCAAAGTGCGAATGGCTTCTTCTCAAAAAATATAGCCATATCAAAGTTTACAAAACTTGGCGGTGATGATATTGATCGGTACATAACTTACCATTATCTAATGCCTCGCTTTTTGCAAGCAAATGGCAAGCAAATGGAACAATTCCGCACAAATGAAAAGAAGTATATAGCTTCCGCATTGTATAAAGTAGCTGAGCGTCTTAAAATAATGATAAACAAGTCTCTTGCTATGCTTACATCTGAATTTGTTATGCCTATTGTAAAAAACAGTGATATGAAGGCTACAGTAGAATCAGAAGTTGTCGTTTACACAAACAAGGGCGAGTTAAGACAAAGTGCTTTTTACTTAACCTATAAGGAAATGACTGATACTATAAGCATTTTCTTGAAAAATGGTTATAGTAAAACAACTCGCATTAAGGGTGAGGATGAATATAACAGCATTTACTCACCTATTGAAAGTGCCATTAAAAAATCTAAAGTTGCGAAAGAGGAAATAGATTACATTCTCTTTATTGGTGGAAGTGCTCAAAGCCCTTATATTCAAGAAGAATTGAAAAAATACTTTGAGGATTCTGAAATGTTAGTTCCTTCTAATCTGCAAACTCATGTTTCGCAAGGAGCTGCAATACATAGTCTGTTGTTTAACGGAATGAATAAGTGTTTGATCCAACCGATTTCAAGCGAGCCAATCCTAATTATTACGAAGGATGAGCGGCCAAAAGTGATTCTACCTGCAGGAACACAAATTCCTTGTGACACTATTATTATTGACGATTTGGTTACAAGCCGTGATGGTCAAAAAGTTGTAGAGTTGCCTATATGTGTTGGTGATGTAAGAAAATTATTGTTCAACATAAAAATAGAATCAACCTTACCACGTGGATTCCCTATCAATTGTCCTATTGAGCTTGCTATAGAAGTTAACACAGACAAAATGTTAATAGTGCGAGCTACATGTATGGGTGTTATATGTCATGTAGAACCTCTAAGCCCATTTGCAAACAAAGAGCTTAGTACCGAGGACAGAGTCGCACTAAAAGCAGAAAGGCAAGCTAATCTAGAGGCAGAGTTAAATGGTGGAATCCCATCAAAACAAACGCTTATCGCTCTTCGTAGAGCATATGATAAAGCCGGCCACACATTTAAAGCTGCTGAAACATATGAACTGCAAAATGAATTATATCCAGAAGCTGATATGTATAATGGGATTGCTGTGCTCTACAATAACGCAGGAGCGACAGATAAGGCGATTGAGTTCTATGAGAAAGCATTGGAGGAGAATCCTAATCATAAGTATGCTAATGCCAACTTAGGTTCAACCTTAAGATTCCGTGATCCAAAGCGAGCAAAAGAGTATTTGCAAAGAGCCATTTCTGTGGATCCAGAGCATGATATTGCACTAATTGAACTTGGTAGAATTCAAAAGTCAGAAGGTGACCAAACAGGGGCAAAAGAAAAATTTCAGAAAGTATATGACATGTATCTTCGTCAGTGGAAAACTAATTCTTTGCCTAATTATGCTTATGGCTGGTTTGCTAGTGTTGCAGAAGAACTTGGCGAAAAGCTTTTTGCAAAAGAAATTCGTATGTCGACACCGGGACCACAAGGAGATACTTATTACGACTCAGAAAATCTATCTAAAACAAAAACAAATATGCTAACAACAAAATATTAATTATGCACATTCCTCCAATTAACAGGTTAGACCCACAACAGCAGGCCTTTCTTGACAAAGTCAGCGCATTTGTTAACAATTATAGTACAAGTTTTCGCAACCAATGGATTCAAGGATTTGCTGGTTCTGGAAAGTCCGTCTTGCTTGCGTATGCAGCAAAGACAATCCTTGCGAAGAACCCCGATTCCAGTATTTTGGTTGTTGTATTTACAAAATCACTTGTAGAAATGTTTAAGGCAGACTTTAAGGAGCTAGGCCTTGATTCGAAAGTAACAATTGATACGTATTACGGTTTTATGAAGGGTAGCTCTAACTATGATTATATTCTTTGTGATGAGGTACAAGATTTGATACCACGTGTTATTTGCGAAATGAATGCTCGCGGTTCAAATATAATTGTAGCAGGAGACTCTAATCAATCTATCTATGATAGCGATCCTCGTTGGAGAGAAGCAACAGTTACACCATCGCAAATAGGACGTCTAATTAATGGCGAACCTTATGAATTGGGCATCATTCATAGATTATCACGCTCTATTATTGATGCTGTTCAACGTTTCTTACCTCGAATGAATATTTTTTCTTCAAAGAGGGATATGACCAAGGATGATACGCAAATACGTCTTTGTACCGCACCTTCTGAAGCAAAAGAGGTAAAATATATAATGGAACAAGCAACTAAAGCAGTGAATGTTGGAGATTCAACAGCAGTTCTTATACCTACAGCTCAAAAGATTATTAAATTCGTGAATCAAGCGCTTAGTGATGCTGGCAAGCCGGAATGGGTTGAAACAACAAACAACTGGGGAAGAATTGATTTTGGTGCAATGAACTCTCATTTGCGCAGAAATGGTATAAAAATGCAATATATAGGTAATGGATATGGTAGCTTTGATGAAAATGATCATCGAATCATTATCATGACATTTCATAGTGCCAAAAGTCTTGACTTTGAAAACGTATTTATACCATATGCGAATGCAAGCATGTATATTAGCCCTAATGATTCATTGGCTAAGACTTTGTTTATGGTTGCAATGACCCGAACTCGTAAGAATCTCTATATCACCTATAATGGTTGTCCTAGCGATTATCTAGACGCATTCAAATCAAATTGCTCTCAGATAGATATTTCTTCAACAATACAAACTCCATCATTTGGAGGTAATAGTACTTGGGGCTTCTAATTATGAAAGATTACTTAGCAATAATACGTAAGTTAGATTTTGTCGACTTATTTAAATATGGTCAGTTCCGTATTAGCTATGCTGTACCATTTGATGGATTAGTATCAGAGCATGCAAATGACGAAGAACTATTTGATGCTCTCACTTCAAGAATAAATATGTATGGGTACTCTTTTGAGTACTTGATAGTTCATTTTATTGCAGAAGAATGTAATGGTTTATATATCGAGATAGATATTAGAAATGTTCGTGGTGTGTATACTTTTGATGAAGAAGCAAAAAAGGAAATGTCGATTTCTTTTGATCCGCGTATCCAGCTTCATGTATCACCTTGGGTGGATAAATTTGAGAAACTTCAACAGAGTTTATATATTAAACAATGCATGCGCGGGATAGACAACCTTTGGTTAATATTTGATTTGCCTGAGGAGGATCGTGAGAAATGTGAAGAAATAATTACTCCCGAATCAGTCCAAGAAGTGTTCCGCCAGTTATATGCGAACGAACGTCCTTTTGGTGATTTGTCTATTTGGACATACTTACTTAGATATGAGCGCCATAGCTTTTATCCCAAAAATATGATAGGATTTTTCTGCGATTTTATACACGTGTACTGTAACTTCTTAAAGAAACAAGAACTTGATGGTGAAGTTGCAGAATCTACTCAGATTTATCTGCAACTTATATCATGTAAAGATCCACAGTATGCGTCTCTTTATAAATTAGTAGAAGCTTCGCCTTTGTCTCATCAGACTGAGCGAGTCTCAGGATGTAAATTTGCAATAGCTGCGCCATTGTTCTTATTCCTAAAGGATAAATTCTCTAATGGAATGGATCATAGGCCAAGCGAAAAAGTTATCTCTTATGCTAAGACAATTGGAGGCTTTGAATGTTCTGTGGCAGTTTATCTTCTTGGTATTACTTTAGGATATGATAAGACTTACGACGCATTCTATGAAGCTGCAGACTTGGCATTCTTTAAGAAGAATGTTACTGTTACCCCATCAGCTCCAAAAGATGGCATAGATGATGTTACAGCCTGCAAACTTCCTATTTTGTGGATGAGAAAAAAGCAGAAGGGTAAGGGGAAAGCTGATGTTTGTCCTGTCTATGACAACGAAGATTATGAGAAGAAATTATCTCTTGGATATGAAACTGTGAGAAAGTTTGACAAAAATGTAAAAGACGTCATCGCTTTATACGGATTTGATCCAGAGATGGAAAAGAAACGTATGGCTAAGAACAAAAAGAAGTAACATATATGAATACATTTAATTATCAGCAAAAAATAGCAATAATGCGCATCTTATTGGATATTATCCAAGCTGATGGTCGTATTGATGCCCGAGAAATGTTTTATTTCAATCAGTTGAAAGAAAAGTTTCAGATGCAAGATGATTCTCGCAAAGATGTAGATGACAAAAATTCACTAATGGCATTAGCGCAAGTCAAAATGTTTGACGAAGAACAAAAGGAATATTTCGCAGATCTTATGGCAAACATGATAGTTGTTGATGAAAATATCGATGCCAATGAAGTGATGATTTACGACATTGTTCGTAATTTTGCGGGTATCAAAAAGGATTTTGATAGAACTATATAATAACAAATCCCTGACATCGATTACATTCGTATAACCGTCCGCAATAGCAGGTTGGCACTCACAAAAATAGCCGTCCATAAATGGGCGGCTATTTTTGTGAGTGGTAAACATTAACGTAAACATTAACTGAAGTGTAAGCACTTATTGAAGTACACCTTTGGGAAATTGTAATCTGGTTGTAATTTTGCGTTATGCAAAGTTGCACAGCGATTATAATCTTTAATTTTATGATCAAGATGGAATTTGAGGAACTTTGTAACTATTCAGCAAATACATCGCAATTCAATTGAGATGACAGATATTCCTATATGGGCACATCCTGATTGGAGCGAAAAATGTTGTATAAATCATAAGCATTAACTGGAGTATTATTCATGCTTTCAGGCATTTATTGACTCCGTAAAATAAGTTTTTTTATAAAATTAACGCGGAGCTAAATATACCGTAAGCTCTTTTTTTCTACCTTTACAAACTATAATGGTGTGTTGCGCGTTTTCCGGTATGTGGAATTATGCATGGCGGACAGCAGTGTGTTCATAGTCATCTGTTTATTGTTCTTGAACGATAAAAATGATGTGGATGTAACCAATAGTATATGGCTTGACACGTTTTCCATTGCACCAGACCATTAATGAGAAGTAAGTAAAATAAGAACATATATAATGAATTACAAATGGAATTTAGAAACACCCACACAAGAACAGAAGGATGCGGCTGAAAAATTGTCGGAAGCAACCGGGGTAAGTCCTATACTATGCGGTATGCTTATCCGGAGAGGAATCTCTGATGCTGCGGAGCTGAAGAAATTCTTCCGTCCCCAGTTACATGAACTGCATGACCCTTTTCTGATGCGCGATATGGACAAGGCCGTGGAACGGCTAAACATGGCAATGGGCAGAAAGGAAAGAATCCTTGTGTATGGTGACTATGATGTGGACGGATGTACGGCTGTGGCATTGGTGTACAGATTCCTGCAACAATTCTATTCAAATATCGACTACTATATTCCTGACCGCTATGAGGAGGGATATGGTGTGTCGGTGAGAGGTGTGGATTATGCGCACGAAACAGGAGTGAAGCTCATTATTGTGCTTGATTGCGGCATAAAGGCTGTAGATGAGATTGCATATGCAAGGCAGAAAGGCATAGACTTCATTATCTGCGACCATCATGTGCCAGATGAGCAGATGCCTCCTGCTGTAGCTATACTCAATGCCAAGCGTAGTGACGCCACCTACCCATACCGGCATTTGTCGGGCTGTGGAGTAGGTTTTAAGTTTATGCAGGCCTTTGCCATAAGCAATGGCATCAGCTTCAGCTCGCTTATTCCCTTGCTCGATTTGGTGGCGGTGAGCATAGCCTCCGACATTGTGCCGGTGATGGGAGAGAACCGTATTCTTGCCTATCACGGTTTGCGCCAGCTAAACAACAATCCGAGTGTGGGTCTGAAAGCCGTGGTCGATATATGCGGACTTCAGGGTAAGGACATCACGATGAGCGACATTGTGTTCAAGATTGGTCCGCGAATCAATTCGTCCGGACGCATTCAGAACGGCAAGGAATCGGTGGCACTGCTTGTGGAGCATGACTATAACCGTGCGCGTGAGAGGGCGTTGCAGATAAACAAGTATAACGAGGAGCGAAAGGAGCTTGACAAGCAGATGACCGAAGAAGCGAGTGCTATTGTGGAAAAGATGCCGGAACTCTCGGAACACGATGCCATAGTCATTTATAATGAAGATTGGCATAAGGGTGTCATCGGGATTGTCGCGTCGCGTCTGACGGAGATGTATCATCGTCCGGCGGTTGTCCTTACACGTACAGGAGACATGGTGACCGGATCTGCCCGCAGTGTGAGCGGTTTTGACGTGTATAAGGGAATACAGCAGTGCCGCGACTTGCTTGAGAATTTTGGTGGTCATACGTATGCCGCAGGACTTTCGCTGAAAGTGGAGAACGTGGAGTTGTTCAAGCAACGCTTTGAGAAGTATGTGACAGAGACGATAAAGCCGGAGCAGACCAGTGCCAATTTGTATATTGACGCGGTAATCAATTTCCGTGACATTACGCATAAGTTCCATGCCGACTTGAAGCGGATGCGTCCTTTCGGTCCCGACAATCACAATCCGATGTTCTGTACGAAACAGGTTTATGATTATGGAACCAGCAAGGTGGTAGGACGTGAGCAGGAGCACATCAAGCTTGAGCTTGTGGACAACAAATCGAACAATGTGATGAACGGCATTGCTTTCGGACAAAGTTCTCAAGTGAGGTATATAAAGACAAAAAGCTCGTTTGACATTGTGTACACCGTAGAGGAGAACAGTTACAAACGCGGCGAGGTGCAATTGCAAATAGAAGACATCAGAGGCAGTTTGTGATGACGGCGGATACCCGGTTTCCGGGCATATCAACGATGAGTTATGGACAGCAGATACATAGACATATTGAAGCAGTACTGGGGCTTTGACAGTTTCAGAGGCATACAGGAAGATATTATCGGCAGTATAGGCGAAGGGCGTGACACATTGGGACTGATGCCCACTGGAGGAGGCAAGTCGGTCTGTTTCCAAGTGCCTGCGCTGGCACGTGAGGGACTGTGCATTGTCATCACTCCATTGATTGCCTTAATGAAAGATCAGGTGCGTCAGTTACGTGCGAAAGGCATAAAGGCGGCGGCAGTTTATTCAGGCATGATGCGCGATGATGTGGTCAGGGTGTTTGACAATTGTATTCTTGGCAACTATAAATTCCTGTATGTGTCTCCGGAGCGTCTGGCATCCGACATATTTCTTGCCAAGCTGGAGCGTATGCGCCATATCTCCATGATTACAGTAGATGAGGCGCATTGTGTGTCCCAGTGGGGATATGATTTCCGGCCCTCTTATTTGCAAATATCCCGCATACGGCACTTGATACCTTATCCAGTGCCGGTGCTTGCCCTGACAGCTACGGCGGCCCCGAAAGTGGTCGATGACATTATGGAGAAGCTTGAGTTCAAGGAGAAGTGTGTGTTCTCCATGAGTTTCGAGCGCAAGAATGTCATTTATGTGGTGAGAGATACGGAGAACAAGGCGGAAGAGATGCTGCACATATTGAAAAATGTTCCGCAGGGAAGTGCCATAGTCTATACACGAAGCAGGAGGCTTACCAACGAGATTGCTTCCTTTCTGAATGTCAATGGCATTACGGCTGACAACTATCATGCTGGGTTTACGGATGCGGAAAAAGACCTGAAACAGACAAACTGGACTAAGGGGCGTTGTAGGGTGATGGTGGCGACCAATGCCTTCGGTATGGGGATAGACAAACCGGACGTGAGGGTCGTGATACATTATAATGTTCCTGACTCTGTAGAATCGTACTTTCAGGAGGCAGGAAGGGCAGGACGTGACGGCGGGGCGGCATATGCCGTACTGTTGTATAATCCGAGAGACAAGGTGCAGCTCAAAAAGCGTATTTCTGAGACTTATCCTGACAAAGAATATGTGTGCCAGACATACGAGAATGTATGTTGTTTCCTGCAAGTAGGAGAGGGTGAGGGAGAAGGGCGCACGTTTGCATTCTGTATAGAGGAATTTTGCAAGAAGTTCAGACAGTTTGCGGTACATACGGACAGCGCGCTGAAGTTGCTGACGAATGCCGGCTATATTGAATATAACGAGGAGCAGGATTTCAAGTCGAGATTGCAATTCACATTACTGAAAGAAGATTTGTACCGGCTTGGCAATAATGGGGCGGAGATGGATATGCTTATCAATGCCATACTTCGTACATACTCTGGGGTTTTTGCCGATTATGTGTATATCGAGGAAATGATGCTTTCCCATGTGACAGGACTTTCGGTCGAGCGTATATATAATATGTTGAAGGAACTGAACAGGAATCGTGTCATCAGCTATATTCCTCGGCGCAATACCCCGACGATTACCTTTACTGTTCCCCGTGTCGATACTTCTCGGGTCTATTTGTCGCCTGCCGTCTATGATGAGCGTAAGGCAGAATATGCAAAACGTATAGACAGCATGATAGAATATGCCGGTTCTGTGGACAAATGCAGGAGCAGAATGTTGCTGGAGTATTTCGGAGAACGGACGGAAGAGGGCTGCGGTCAGTGCGATGTGTGTCTGCGCCAGAAAAAGAATAGCCCTGCGGAAAAGGATTTGTGCGATGCAAGGGAAGCGGTGAGAGCACTTTTTGCGGATGGAGAATGGCACAAGGCTGACGAACTGAATGCCCTGCCTCTTGGAACAGAACTGCTGGACGAGACTCTGCGGTTGATGGCTATGGAAGAGGAATTGGAGCAGGACACAGGCAATATCAGGCTAAAGAAAAATATAAACACATTACAATAAATAAAGATATGGGCTTTTTTAAGACTCTTTTTACAGGCAAGGAGGATACTCCGGAGAATGAGCGGATTAGCAAGGAAAAACGCGATTTCGACATACTGAAATATGATGGTATGCAGGCTTTGAAAATGGGAAAGGCTGATTATGCAATAAAGTGTTTTGAACATGCGCTTGCCATAGAGGAAGATGCTGACATACGTCGTGCTTTTGCCAATGTGCTGATTGCGGGCGACAGACTTGAGGATGCGGTTGAACAGTACGTGAGGTTGCATGAGTTGCTCCCTGCTGACGCGTCGGTGGCTATCGGACTGTCGGATTTATATTTTCAACTTGAAGATTATGAAAAGACCGAATATTGGTGTAATGAGGCATTGAACATAGATTCGGCTTTGGCGCGTCCTCATTATGTGCTTGCAAAGAAGTGTAAGGTGCAGAAAGATTGCATAAATGCGATAGTTCAGGTTACTCAGGCTATCGGTGCGAAAGCAGATTTCTTTGATGCCTATCTTCTAAGAGCGCAAATATTATGTGAGATGATGCAGTATGTGGAGGCGGAAAAAGATGTGGACTATATTATGGAACATACGGAGGCAGACGAGGAAGTGTTGTTTCAGAAGGCGATAGTGTGTGCGGCTCTTGGAAAAAGTGAGGAGGCGCAGAGATGCTATGGCAATGTCATTGACATGAATCCCTTCATTCCTCAGGCATATATTGAGCTGAGCCGTATTTATTCGGAAGCAGGAAATAACGATAAGGCCCTCAGTGTGATGGAAGAGGGAATAGAGCAGAATCCAGAGTCTCCGGAACTGTTCCGTACTCGTGGAGGGTTGCGTCTTTTGAATGGTGATAAGGAAGGGGCGGCTGCCGATGTGAAAAAATCGCTTGAGCTGAGTCCTGATGAAGGAAAGGAGCTTAGCGGCAAATTTACAAACATGGAGGATGTGATGCTTGATGCCTATAATAAAATCAATCCATATAATTTTAGTATAAGGATTTGACAGCGATAGGCAATATTCCTGTTTGCTTTATAAAAGAGAATATAAAGAATAGATACATTTCAAATATAAACTTATAATACAAAATGGCAAATCTGAAAACAACATTTGCAGGACTCGAATTGAAGAATCCTGTTATTGCAGCAAGTTCCGGATTTACGGCAAGTCCGGACAGATGTAAGAAACTTGAAGAGGCTGGAGTGGCAGCTATAGTTTTGAAATCTATTTTTGAGGAGCAAATAGCAATGCAAACTCAGGAATGGCTTGGCGGTGATCTTGGTGAGGCTGCTGATTCATTGGCTGAATATGTAAAAGGTGATGTGCTTAATACTTACATCAACCTTATAAAGAGCGTCAAGTCGGCGGTGTCTATTCCTGTTATTGCCAGTATTTGTTGTTCACGTTTGGGTGAGTGGAGCACATTCGCAAAGGTCATAGAGGATGCCGGAGCTGATGCCATAGAGTTGAACATCATGTCTGTGTGTGCAGAAAAAGACTATGTGTATGGTGCGTTCGAGGAGCAGCAGGTGGATATATACACAGCTGTGAAGTCTGCTGTTAGTATTCCTGTTGTAATCAAGCTTGGACAGGGACTCACCAATCCGGTAGCGGCTGTAAATTCTTTTTATGCTCATGGAGCACGTGATATAGTGCTTTTCAACCGTCATTATCAGACAGACATTGACATTGAGAAAATCAAGCCGGTAAGTGGGGAGATATGCAGTACACCGGCTGATATTTGTGAGCGTTTGCGTTGGACTGCCATTTGTTCGGCTCTCATACCAAGCATAAATATAGCCATATCAGGCGGTGTGCATAGTGGCAGTGATGTGGTGAAAGCCTTGCTTGTAGGCGCGCAGACTGTGGAGGTGTGCAGCGCATTGTATAAAAATGGCGCGTCGGCTGTAAAAGACATGATTGCAGGTGTTGAAGATTGGATGGGCAGACACGGATATGATTCCGTGCAGCAGTTCCGTGGCAAGCTTAATGCGGGAAACATCTCAGACGAGACTTCTTTTGAGCGTACACAGTTTTTCGCGGCGGTACACTCAAACCATTACAACATTGAGTATTGATACTGATTTGTTTGTGGCATGAGTGGTTTAGGCATGGACGCGCTTTCATGATATGTTCGGATTTAGAATCAATGTATGTTGAATGGATTTGAATAAAAAAGCGTCTGTGGATTAAAAAACGTCACTAAATGTTTGCCATATTAGCTAATATTGCTACATTTGCAGCGAAATAAGAAATAAATGTAATTTATGAAGTCTTTTTACGGTACATATTACTTTTTTTATTTTTACTTTAATAATAAAGTGAAGCGGGAAGTTGTATGTGCATAAATGGACGATGCAAATAAATTAAAGATAATAATCCCGCTTGTAAAAGAGCGGGATTTTTTTTTCAAAAAGATAAAACAATGAGAAAAGTAGCAATACAGGGTGTTATAGGGTCATTTCATGATATTGCCGCCCATAAGTTCTTCGAAGGAGAGGAACTTGACATTATATGTTGCGACACGTTTGAACAGGTTTTTGAGGAAATGAAAGCGGACGGAAGTGTGGTGGCTTTGCTTGCTATAGAGAATACAATTGCTGGAAGTTTGCTGCACAATTACGAATTGCTGCGTGACAGTGGTATGCAGATAGTAGGCGAGCATAAGTTGCGTATATCACACAGTATCATGTGTCTTCCTGAAGAGGATTGGAAAGATATAACGGAGGTGAACTCACATCCTGTGGCACTTATGCAGTGTCGTGATTTTCTGACCAAGCATCCGGACTTTAAGGTTGTGGAGACAGAGGATACAGCGGGGTCAGCCAAGCACATAAGTGAATGTCATTTGAAAGGACACGCTGCCATTTGCTCAAAATTTGCCGCTCCTCTTTATGGCATGAAAATTCTGGAGGAAGGTATAGAGACCAACAAGCACAACTTTACCCGTTTTCTTGTAATTAGTGATCCGTGGATTGCAGAAGAACTGTGCAATCCTCGTTATTCGAACAAGGCAAGTATTGTGTTCAGTACTCCCCATAATGAAGGATGCCTCTCCCAAGTGTTGTCTATATTTTCTTTTTATAAGATAAATCTTACCAAAATACAGTCGCTGCCAATCATCGGACGTGAATGGGAATATTTGTTTTATGTGGATGTCACATATGATGATTATATAAGGTACAGGCAGTCGATAGATGCTATACGTCCTCTTACAAAGCAACTGAAGATATTGGGCGAGTATCAGGATGGAAAATCTACATTGTAACGGAATTCTATTGATATAATAAATAAGAATATGGCTGATATTTATAATAAGAACATATTTCCGGCAGACCGTATATCAACGGTCAATGAATATTATTTTAGCCGCAAGGGCAAGGAAGTGGCGCGTCTTAATGCTGAGGGCAAGGATATAATAAGTCTGGCAATTGGCAGTCCTGATATGCCGCCTTCTAAAGAGACAATAGACACGCTCTGCAAAAATGCCTGCCTTGATAATGCGCATGGCTATCAGCCTACAGTGGGAATACCTGAGTTGCGTAATGCTATGGCGGCATTCTACAAGAAATGGTATGGTGTGGAGCTGAATCCTGATACGGAGATACAGCCGTTGATTGGTTCAAAGGAAGGAATACTCCATGTGACGTTGGCATTGGCGAATCCGGGTGACAAGGTGCTTGTTCCGAATCCCGGATACCCGACATACACTTCTTTGAACCGTATTCTTGGAACGGAAATAGTCAACTATAATCTTCTTGAGAACAATGGATGGCAGCCTGATTTTGAGCAAATGGAGAGAATGAATCTTGACGGTGTGAAAATCATGTGGACAAACTATCCTAATATGCCTACAGGAGGACGTGCTACACGTGAGCTTTATGAGAAAATAGTGGATTTTGCAGTTCGTCATAATATTGTAGTGGTGAATGACAATCCATACAGTTTTATTCTGAATAGGGATGAGTATCTTAGTATTTTGCAGATACCGGGAGCCAAAGAGTGCTGCATTGAGTTCAATTCGATGAGCAAGAGTCATAATATGCCGGGATGGCGTGTGGGGATGCTTGCCACGAACTCCACGTTTGTAGAATGGATTCTGAAAATAAAGAGCAATATTGATTCTGGAACTTTCCGCCCGATGCAGCTTGCGGCTGCGCGTGCTTATGAGAATACAGAGGAGTGGCATTATCATGCAAATGTGGAGACTTATCAGACGCGCCGTTGTATAGCAGAGAAAATCATGCAGTGTTTGGGATGTACTTTTGACACAAATCAACAAGGCATGTTCCTGTGGGGAAGAGTGCCAGATATTTATTCTTCCGCAGAAGAACTTACGGAGAGAGTGCTGCATGAGGCAAGAGTCTTCATCACTCCGGGATTCATATTTGGCAGTAATGGTGAGAGATATATAAGGATATCCCTTTGTGCCAAAGATGAGAAGATGCAAGAGGCTTTGGAGCGAATAGAGGATGTTTTTGGAAGGAACTGAAGTATTCGGAAATATAAAAAAGAAAGTATTATAATTAAACTGAAAATATATGGAACTTGAATTGCAACCACTTAATTTGACAGGAGTGGAGGACAAACGTCCATTGGTCATTGCCGGACCGTGCAGTGCGGAGACAGAAGAGCAAGTGATGAATACGGCACGGCAACTTGCTGACTGCGGTATAAAGATATTCCGTGCCGGAATATGGAAACCACGTACTAAACCCGGAGGTTTTGAAGGAAATGGTTTGCTTGCTTTGCCGTGGATGAAGCGTGTGAAAGAAGAAACTGGTATGCTTACTTCTACAGAAGTTGCTACACCAAAGCATGTGGAGGCTGCTCTTGAAGCTGGAATTGACATTCTTTGGATTGGTGCGCGTACAAGTGCGAATCCTTTTGCTGTACAGGAACTTGCGGATTCTTTGAAAGGTGTAGATGTGCCTGTGCTTATCAAGAATCCTGTCAATCCAGATCTTGAACTGTGGATTGGTGCTCTTGAACGTCTGAATGGCGCAGGTATCAAACGTCTGGGAGCCATACATCGTGGATTCTCTTCATATGATAAGAAAATATATCGAAATTTACCGATGTGGCAGATTCCTATAGAGTTGCGCAGACGTATTCCAAATCTTCCAATTGTATGCGATCCGAGCCATATTGGAGGACGTCGTGATCTTATTGCATCTCTTTGCCAGCAGGCAATGGATTTGGGTATGGATGGACTTATTGTGGAGAGTCATTGTAATCCGGATGCTGCATGGAGTGATGCGAAACAGCAGGTAACACCTGATATTCTTGAGTATATTCTAAATCTGTTGGTTATCCGTGATGAAATTCAGACTACAGAGAATATATCAGCTTTACGCAAGCAGATTGATTTAATAGATGACCAATTAATTGATCTTTTAGCCAAGCGTATGCGTATTTCTCGTGAAATCGGTCAGTACAAGAAAGAGCATGGGATGACAATTGTGCAGACAAGTCGGTATGGTGAGATCCTTGACAAACGTGGTGCGCAGGGAAGTCTTTGTGGCATTGAGCAGTCATGTGTGCGTCAGATATTTGAGGCAATCCATGAGGAAAGTGTGAGGCAGCAAATAGAAATCATAAATAAATAATTATGGTCAGAAGATTAAAAGGTGGAAAACTGTTTGCGATATTCCTACTTTTAATCTTCTGCTTTTTATAGATTGAATCCGAATGAGAATACTCATACTTGGTGCCGGTAAAATGGGTAGTTTTTTTACCGACCTTCTAAGTTTTGACCATGAAGTGGCTGTGTATGAAATAGATGCCAAGAAACTTCGCTTTATGTACAATACACAGCGTTTTACGGATAAGGAGGAAGTGAGAACCTTTGCTCCTGAGTTGGTGATAAATGCGGTGAGTCTTAAATATACATTGGATGTATTTCGTGAGATTATTCCGTATCTTCCTCATGATTGCATTTTAAGTGACATCTCATCTGTAAAGACTGGTTTCAAGGATTTTTATGAGCAGTGCGGTTTTCGCTATGTATCTACTCATCCGATGTTTGGTCCTACTTTCGCCAATCTTGGCAAGTTGGCTGATGAAAATGCGATTGTAATCAACGAGGGGGACTACATGGGACGTATATTTTTTAAAGACCTGTATTCAAAACTTGGACTTCATGTCTGTGAATATACATTTGAGGAGCATGACAAAACTGTGGCTTATTCTTTGTCCATTCCGTTTATTTCTACTTTCGCATTTGCAGCGGTGATGAAACATCAGGATGCCCCGGGCACCACATTTAAGCGGCATATGAAGATTGCACAAGGTGTGCTGAGTGAGGATGACTGTTTGTTGCGAGAAATCCTATTCAATCCGTATACAAAAGATCAGGTTGAGCAGATTCGTCAGGAGATGAAAGAACTGATTGATATTATAGAATATAAGGATGAAAATCGTATGCAGCAATATTTGGGTAAGATAAGGGAAAACATAAAAAACTAATGGTTTGATTGCTTTCTTACAGGACGACAGCATTGTATGTGGAGTTTCGTTTCTTCGCATACAATGCTGTCTTTTGTAAAGCATAGTCGCACCATCAGTGTATTTTGTGCAAGAGGGTGCGTGTTGTCAAAAATGAAGTTTCCCAAACTGTAATATATTGGTTTCCCATTTATAATATCTGTTGTCTGTATGACATGCGGATGATGTCCGATTATTGCGTCTGCTCCTGAGTTTACAAGCATAGCTGCTTCATATCGTTGGTTTATGGAAGGGACTGTTTGGTATTCTATGCCCCAATGAAGTATAGCTACACAATATGTGTCTTGATGCGACTGTTTGTATTTATAGATAGCCTTTGACAATTCCTGTATGGTTGGTTGGCAGACACTAGGTTGTCCTTCAATAGTGGAGGACCAGTTTTCGATTGTCAATAATACGGCATTGAATAAAGCCACCTTAATTCCGCTTTTCTCTATTATTGCCGGCACAAGGCTTTCCTCAAGTGTGTGTCCGTATCCTAACGGAACAATTCCGTGCCGTAGCAGATGCCGATATGTGGCGGCCAATCCTCTGCGTCCCTGATCTATTGTGTGGTTATTGGCAAGTGCGGCATGAGTGATTCCTATACTTCTCATCTTTGAGGCTACTATAGGGTCAGCATGAAAGATGAATTTCTTGTTTAACGGCGAAATGGTATCGGTTATGGGGCATTCAAGATTGATTACTGTCGCGTCCGATTTTCTGAAATCGTTTTCTACATCTGCAAACAGTCCTTTTATTCCCTCGCTTTCAATATAGCGACGTACTCCTCTATCTAGAAGTACGTCACCTGTAAAAACAATTGATAATGTATCTTTGTCCGATTGTTCTATTTTCTCTGTTATATCCACAGGATGGATATGACTTTCAGTCTCTGTAAACGATAAAACTGACAGAGATAAAAATGTGATGTGAATAAATAATCGCTGTGTCATACAGAGCCAATATTAGATAGAACGTATCCTTTTATGTACCGATTAGCATCCGGAACTGTAGAAAAGTTCCTCATTTAATCCCGGCTCTTTATCAATGATAAATTTCTGCATCCATTTATGCCGTATTGGAATATTATTTTCTTCTATCATTTTCTGCCACTCCTCATCTGTAAGCCGTTCATTGAGCGGGCGCACAAATTCATAATGTGAGAATACCGCGCCTCGCGTGATATAGAAGGTTCCGCCAATATTTACAACGACATATATGGCATCCGCATTTCCGGTGCCTTCGTGCAGGATTCCATTTTTGGAACATCCAGTTACATTACGTGTATATACATCTGATACGACTGCAATGGAACGGTCTGCTCCGATTATATTCTCCCAGCAATCTAATGTGACGTCAGGGTCAAGTATAGACAATGTGTACCATTCAATGGAACTTCCCATTTTCTGGATATCCATGTATTCAGTTCTGGTCGGTTGTATTCCAGCCATTTCTTTTCTGATGATTTTGATGCAGAAATCAATCTTTTCTTCCAATACTGAAGTCTTGTCATCGAGATCTGTAGTGAGCATATCTGCTTTTTGCAGCATGTTGCGATTGAGTGTAACCATTTCTTTTAGTTTAGTCCAGAACAGTAAGTTGGGCTCTATATATCCCACAACAATTGGAGGGGTGAGTCCACCATCGCCACATTCTGCTGCAAGTGGCTGTTCCGCATATAATACAGCATCATGTTTGAGTTTAGACCATGAGGCAAGTGCCGTATTGAGATTCTTGCATTGCCATGCTGGGGTTTGCATGAATCTCGGATAGTTTTTGTTTTCCTGCTGAATGGACAAAAGGTTTTCAATCCATTTATTATACATTGTGGCATTCCAGTTAAGTCCGGTATCAAACTTGCTTTTTATCTTGGAGGCCTCTTTTTCATACTCATTCCAAGACCGAGACTCATTATAGCAATTGTCAAGCAATGAGTCAGCGGTGGTCACACCCAATGCGGCGAACACGTCAAGTCCTTTTGGAAAAGCACGCTCTGCATCTATTGTAACATCTGTCATGGCTGCAAGAATCTCGTTATCTGCCATATAGCGTTGCGGCATAAAATTGATTTTGTCCGCACAACTTATTTGTATTTTTGGGGCAATTTTGTTCCGTGTCTTAAATGCTTCGACAAGCATCTCATTGATGTCACTCAGCACATTGTCATTCGTGGCAGTTGATATTTCCGCAAAACCTTTTGCTTTCATATAATCTGCTATCTCAATGATAGACAGGTTATCCGGCTCGCCCATTAAGAACGATATGGCATCATATACGTTTCGGCATCTCTTTTGTTCCTGACTCGGAATGTGATTGAATATCTGTGCGATGAATACAGCCTTTTGAAGCTCATACTTATTCTCACGGCAGAACGAGGCTGCTTGCAGCCACATCATTGTGCGGAAATACGCGGTCTCATTCTCGTTACGGGTATAATGTCCCCGGGGTTTGAATAAACTATAGGGAAATACTACGTCCTTGTATCCGAGATAGTCGGAAAGTGCATCTTCGCAATTCATGATTTTCTGTATTTCCTCATTGAAGTTTTGACGGTATGTTTCCGGTACTTCATATACTTCGTCCGACATGAGTTTGCCAGCTATGGCAAAAAATGTGGCAGCATATTCAGCACAGTTCTTCAGTTCCTTCTCGTCTGTGTTTTCTGCTATTTGCATGGCTTTTTCATACATGGCTTTTATACTGCTCAGAAGTGCCGGACAAAAAGCTTTTCGCTCAAGGCTTTTCAATGTATAGCTGAAATAAGTGTGCGCTATTTGCAGATACAAGTCCGTTGTAATGAAACTCGGCATCATTGCGTAGTCATTTGCCTCATATATATTGAAAAGCTGTTCGCATTGTGTGGGGATGATTGCAAAGTTGTTGTCTGCTATCAGATTGACAAACTGGCTGTCTGGTTCGTCTATCTGAAAGACGTTTACACAGAGATTTGGGTTAAGTAGCTCATTGACTGTGATGGAATCACGTTCCATTTCCCTCATGCGCTTGTCAATTTTCTCCACAAAATCCTTTTCCTCTTTAGTAAGTTCCACCTCGCTATATGGAATAAAGTCGTCCACAATGCCATATCCGTAGTCGTCATGATGATTTTTTGCATATTCTTCGTATTTCTTATATACAACTTCCTCACACAGGTTGTAATACCAGTCTGTACGTTGGCAAAAGAATGTATTGATGTCTGCCTCCTTAAACCAGAATCCGTGAAGTGCGTATGGATAACTCCTTAGAAGGCGTAGTTCTCCATATGAGATTCTGCTTATATCTGTGTTGAAGTCTATATGTTGGGGCAACATACTGTCTGTCAGAAGAAACGATGGCTTGCCTATTTCGTTCAGCATTTTTACGGCTTCGTTTGAAATAGGTTTGGCGGAGTCAATTTGTGTTTTTCCTGTATTCAGGCAACTTGACATCATCAAGACGGATACAACTGGTATTATAATTCTATTTTTCATCTTTCAGAGTTTTTGAATATGCCGTGATTTGATTAAGCTGATCAGTTCATTATTGCAAAATAGTCTACTATGCCTACCAGATGTTTATTCTCGTCAATTACAAGTAACGAATGGATTTTGTGTTTACGGAACATGCTTTGTATTTGGGTTAGTTTTGCATCAGGATTGATTACTTTGGGGTTTCTTGTCATGATGTCACATACATGCAGACTGAAGAAATTTGATTGCGCGTCTTCCACGGCACGACGTATGTCGCCGTCTGTGATGATTCCAAGAATCTCTTCTCCATCCATTACTATACCAAGACCGAGCTTGCCATTGCTAATCAATATGATTGCCTCGCTCAATTTCATGTCTGGCGGAAGAATAGGGAAGTTATCCGTGTACATGACATCTTTCACTCTTGTAAGTAACTTTCGTCCAAGACTGCCTCCTGGATGGAACATGGCGAAGTCATTGGCCTTGAATTTACGTACTTCCATCAGTGCGCATGCAAGTGCGTCACCCATGGCAAGGGCTGCGGTAGTGGAGGAGGTTGGCGCAAGGTTTAGAGGACATGCCTCACGGTCTACTTGTACTGATATGTGATAGTTAGAATGTTGGGCAATCAATGATTCTTTATTGCCTGTCATTGCGACAACTGGTATTTTTCTTTCCTCAAGTGATGCGATGATGCGCAACAATTCGTCCGTATTGCCTGAGTTTGAAATCATTAGCACAATATCGTTTTGCATAATCATTCCCAAATCACCGTGCATGGCATCAAGAGGATTGATGAATATGGAAGGTGTTCCGGTGCTTGCCAGTGTGGCTGCTATTTTGGCACCAACATGACCTGATTTTCCCACTCCAGTGACTACCACATGCCCGTCACACTGGAATATAAGTTCCACAACCTTGTCGAAATTCTTGTCTAATTGGGGTATAAGGTCGAGTAATGCTTGTGCCTCATCCCTTATGCATCTTTCCGCATACTCTCTTATATTGAATGCTTCAGTCATTTTTCTCTAAATATATACTTAAATGATAAGTGATGCCACTACAGCGTCGAGTTCGTTCAGCTTCAGCATGTTTGGGCCGTCACTGAGTGCATTGTCTGGGTCAGGATGCACTTCAAAGAAGAATCCGTTTGCCCCAAAAGCTTTGGCAGCAAGTGCCATTGCCGGAACAAACTCCCTGTTTCCTCCTGTTTTTCCTCCGGCTGCTCCCGGTCGCTGTACTGAGTGAGTGCAGTCCATAATGACAGTGTCGCTGTAATGTTTCATATCTGCGATGTTCCTGAAGTCTACGGCAAGATTGTTGTAGCCATAGATATTGCCACGCTCTGTAAGCCACACACGGTCATTGCCGCTTTCTCTTACTTTTTGTGCCGGATATTTCATGTCCTCGCCCGAAAGAAATTGGGCTTTTTTTATGTTTACAATGCGCCCAGTGCGCGCCGCAGCCACAAGTAAATCTGTTTGGCGACATAAAAAGGCTGGTATTTGCAATACGTCTGCCACTTCACCGGCAGCTTGTGCCTGCCAGCTTTCGTGAATGTCTGTCAGGATTCTGAGCTTGTATTTTTCCTTTATGTCCGATAACATTCTCAACCCTTTTTCCAGGCCCGGACCGCGGTATGAGCTGATGGATGTTCGGTTAGCTTTGTCAAACGATGATTTGAATATGATGTTGACTCTGTATTTTTCGTTTAGTCGTACCAGTTCTTCTGCCACTGTTTCCAATATTTCCATGCTTTCTATAACGCATGGACCTGCTATGAGTGTGATATGGTTTTGCATAATTGAATCCTTTGTTATTGTATGTTTTTAATCTGTACAAATAAAAGTGAGTACAAAATCATTAAACATTTTGTACATTACGTTCATGCGGCAAGCCTTTTCTGTCTTGCTTTCTGTGAGAATAAAAGAACCTTCCTCTGTTTCCGTAAAAGGCTCAATATGTAAATGTCTGATGAAATCCACTCCTTCTGTCGATAAAACCTTGAACGCGGCTTCTTTTGCTGACCAGTGTAGCAAAAGACTGCTTTGAGTGTCCGCTCTTTCGCCCTTTCCAATAAACCGCTCTTTTACTTTGCATACTCTTGCCGATATACGTTCAATGTCGATTCCTATTCTATGTCTTGCGGAAAGAGCCACAGCCACATACATCAAATTCCTTCCGTTTGCACTTTCGCTGGTATGTGATATGCTTATATGGATGTGTTTTCCAAAAAGGAGTGGGGCACCGTTGTCGGCATATACTATTTCCACAGGATTTTTCTGCATGGCATATAACAATGCTCTTGTGGCTATCCATTCTTTTTTGCGTGTGTCAGAATGGAATCTGTTGTCAGCCTCCATGCGTATGTTATAGCTGTCAGGAATCATAGAAAGTAATGTCTCGATATCCTCCTCCACATTCCATACTGCAATATGGTACTCATCTGTTTGTTTTTCAAATAGAATCATCAGAAAGGGAATTGTCCGTTATTGTCCTGAGGACGTACCACCTGACTGTTCTGTGAGGTTGGAGTTGGCTTTATGGTTTGCGGCTCATTAGTTGGCTGGACGTTTTGTGAAGGTCTTGCGGAGAGCATTTCCATGTTCTCCACCATAATCTCCACTATCTGATGACGCACCCCTTGTTTGTCATTCCATGTGCGGCTTTGTATTTTTCCTTCCACATACAGCTTGTCACCCTTATGCACATATTTCTCTACGATTTCTGCTTGTTTTCTCCAGAAAACGAGGTTGTGCCATTCGGTGCGTTCCGGCACCTGTGTGCCGTTTGGCAACGTATAGCCTCTTTCTGTAGTGGCAAGACTGGCTGTGGCTACGCATACTCCCTGATCTAAATATCTGACAACAGGTTCTTGTCCTACATTGCCTATAAGCATTACTTTATTCAATGACATGTCCGTTTCTTCCTCTTATAGTATAACTGTTTTGTTTAGCAGATAGTAGTCGAGTATGGTCATTGCCGCCATAGCCTCAACAATAGGTACAGCACGCGGAAGCACGCAAGGGTCATGACGACCTTTCACTGTCACAGCTGTGTCATTTCCTTGCTTGTCAACGGTCTGTTGTTCCTGTAGCAGTGTGGCTACAGGCTTGAAGGCTACCCGGAAATAAATGTCCTCTCCATTGCTTATTCCTCCTTGCACACCGCCACTATGGTTGGTACGTGTATGTATCTGTCCGTTATGACTGAAGAATATGTCGTTTTGCTCTGAGCCTCTTTGTACGACACCTGCAAATCCCTCACCGTATTCAAATCCTTTAACTGCGTTGATACTTAGCATGGCGCATCCAAGTGCGCAATGCAGTTTTCCAAATGCCGGTTCACCGATGCCTGCCGGACATCCTTTTATTACACATGTGATTACTCCGCCGATGGTGTCACCCTCAGTCTTCACATTAAAGATGAGTTCTTCCATCTTTTTTGCCATTTCTGGGTCTGGACATCTAACGGGATTCTCCTCTATGGCAGATAAATCATATTTGCGGTAGTCACGTTCAAGCTCAAGGTTGCCCACTTGTGATGTGTAGGCGGTAATTGTGATTCCGAGATTCCTGAGAGCAAGTTTGGCAAATGCACCTCCTACGCAGCGTGAGATTGTTTCCCGTGCCGACGAGCGTCCTCCGCCTCTGTAGTCTCTTGCTCCGTATTTTTTTGTGTAAGTGTAATCGGCATGTGAGGGCCGATATATGTTACGCACATTCTCGTAGTCATTTGAATGCTGGTTGGTGTTTCTGACAATGAAGCCTATCGGGCAACCTGTCGATTTGCCTTCAAATACTCCAGAAAGGATTTCAACCTTGTCGCCTTCGTTTCTTCCTGTTGTGATACGGCTTTGTCCAGGTCTACGGCGGTTCAGTTCTTTCTGTATGAAATCCATGTCAATGTCTATCTCAGCCGGAAATCCGTCAATGACTCCGCCTATACCTGCTCCATGACTTTCGCCAAAAGTAGTCAGGGTAAATACATTACCAAATGTGTTGCGCATAATTCTTTGTTAGTAAACAAACAGACGAGTTTTAGTAAGCAAACAGACAAGTTGACGAAATACAAGCAGATGTCTTTCAATATGTCTGCTTGTCCAGTCCATCAACTTGTCTGTTAAGAATTTAATGACAATGTCCGCATCCGCATCCCTCGTCATGGTGATGATCATCGCAGCAGCCTCCTCCGCAGTCACCACATCCGCATCCGCATCCTTCGCCGCTAAGCATGTTTATCATGCCTGTCACCTCATCGTTGGTAGCCTCGCGGTTTTCTACAACTTTGCCTACGAAATGCAAGTCTTGTCCAGCACGAGGGTGGTTGAGGTCGATAGTTACGGCATTCTCCTTTATCTCGATAACAGTTCCGTTGAAGCGTTCGCCGTCAGGACCGGCAAGAGGTATCACATTTCCCTCAAAAATGTGCTCTTTGTCAAAGCGTCCGTTTACCTCGAAAAGGCTTTTCTCCACATCAAACATCAGCTCATCCTGAAAGTCTCCGTAAGCGTCGGCTGCCGGAATGACAAAATCGAATGCCTCTCCTTTTGCCAAAGGTGCTACAATCTTCTCGAATGATTCAAGAGCCACACCGAGGTTGCTGATGAACTGGAATGGATGTTCGGCTGTGCATTCTTCTACCAAAGCCTCTGTCTCTTCGCTTTCGCTGTCTTTCACATATAGTTTATAAGCTACTGTAATGTAGTTGTTCTGTATTGCCATAATCTTTCTTCTTTTTTTATTTGTTCATTATATTATTCTGTTCATATTCTTTCCGTATGAAAGGATAAAGCCTTTCAATGGCATGTCTTGTTATTCGTCCAACAGATGATGAAGGAACTCGTCCAGTCCTTTAAGAAGCTCTTCGCATACAATAACATTGTTGTCGTCCACAATCAGCAGTTCCTCAAAGGTTTCATCGTCTGGATTTTCAAGCAAAAAGGAGAATGGTTTGAAGATATTCACATTGTCAAATTCCTTTCCCTTGTTCATGTCATGCAGCTCATGTTGCAACAGCTTGTTTATCTGCATGTCTGCCAATCTTGCTTTCTCGGGCATCTCTGCAAACAGTGGCTGGAAGTCGGCTGCTGCAAGTAGAGTGTCCTCATCATCACAGATTTCGATTTTGCATTCTTTCTCTCTGATATATATATGGAAGTCTGTCACAATGTTGTTGCATTCTTCCGTCTCTGCATATTTGTTTGCAGCTTGTCTGATTGCCTCTCTGACGATTGTTGCCGTTTGCTGATTAAAGTTCATTATCTGCGTTTTTTGATGTTATGAATGCAAAAGTATAGAATAAAATTCAAAATATGAAATTTGGTGGCTGTTTTCATAAGTCGGCATAGGCTAATGCTCTTATTCTGCCCTTTCAGCCTGTTTTGCCTCATTCCATAGCGCATCCATCTCTTCCAGGCTCATCTCTTTCAGCGAATGTCCCTGTTTGATGGTCTGTGCCTCGACATATCCAAAGCGACGGATGAATTTCTGGTTGGTATGTTCAAGGGCATTGTCGGGATTGATGTGATACAGACGGGCTGCGTTGATGAGGCTGAACATTACATCACCAAACTCTTCTGTTGCTTTTTCCTGATTCATATTCTCAATTTCCGCTTGGAACTCTGCAATTTCTTCCTTCACCTTGTCCCATACTTGTGTACGCTCTTCCCAGTCGAAACCCACATTGCGCGCTTTGTCCTGAATGCGGTAGGCTTTTATCAGAGAAGGCAGTGATTCGGGAACACCGCTGAGTACAGTCTTGTTTCCGCCTTTTTCCTTCAGTTTCAGCTGCTCCCATGATTGTATGACATCTTTTGCTGTCTCAGCCACACTGTCGCCATATACATGCGGGTGGCGGTAGATGAGTTTGTCGCACAGTTTGTGGCATACGTCAGCTATGTCGAATTCTCCTTTTTCGCTTCCTATTTTCGCATAGAAGCATACATGCAGAAGCACATCGCCCAATTCCTTGCAGATGTTCAGCTGGTCATCCTTTATCAAAGCATCGCATAATTCATATGTTTCCTCTATTGTGTTCGGGCGCAGGCTTTCGTTGGTCTGTTTCTTGTCCCACGGGCATTTTTCCCTTAGTGTGTCGAGCACATCGAGCAGTCGCCCGAATGCTTCCATTTTCTCTTCTCTGCTGTGCATATTTCTTATTTATGGTATGTTTTTCGCAAAGGTACAATAAAGATTTAAGTCTCGCAAATATCCTTCCAGAGTGGTTCTTTTTATATTTTGAGGATACAGTGTCTATAGTGTGATAAACCTTGCCCCCTCCAAAAAAACAAGTGTTTGTCTCCAGTTTCATGATAATGTGGTTTCGGATTTGAGCATATATGGAATGAAAAAACCGCAAGACTTGCCGTAAGCCTGCGGTTTTATTCTGAATTAACGATTTGTGTCGTTTCGGTTCAGCGGAAAGTGAGGGATTCGAACCCCCGATACAGTAGAACCGTATAGCGGATTTCGAGTCCGCCCCATTCGACCTCTCTGGCAACTTTCCTTAATAAAAGAGACTCCGGCATTCCTTTTGTATGAAGCCATGAGTCTCCTATGTAAAAAAGCCGGGAGGAGATGTGATGAAACTCCGAGTAAACAAGATTTGAGTGTTCGGACTTCTTTGTAATCCACCGACCATAAAGGTTACCCCTTTCGAGGCGTGGCCCGCCATTAAAGAACGAAACGTTCTCGGTTTTCAGTTAAAATTTGATGAGTATCCCAATCGATCCTGTACCCCGGCTGTTGTTCTACTCTTTCTCAAATGCACTGCAAAGATAGGCTGATAGATTTGATAAAGCAAACATTTGGCATGAAAAATATTTGTCACCGTCTATTTTATGGCAATTTTGTGGGTGCCTTTATGGGTTCTGACTAAATATATTCCAGGTTGCAGCTTTACCTCGGAAGCAGTCTTTCCGGTTTGCGCTATCTTTGTTCCTGCCATATTGTATATCTCCGCATTGTTTGCGGAAATGATGCTTCCTTTTATTTCCAATATGTTGTTCCCTTCCACTTCCTCTATTTTGTCGGTTGTTCCCTTACAGAATGTAAAGGTGATGATGCCGTTATCCGACTCTTTGATGTCTGTGATAGGTTGCCCCATTCTTTTCGATTCCGTATACACAAAAGCCTTGTCGCCGGATAATTCCCTGATATCTCTTGCTCCCGGATATGGGTCGCCCGCCATTGACTCCAAATAATACGCAAAGTCGTTTTCCGTTGTTATGTAAATCGATGAGAAAAGTTCGCCGTCCGCAGGAATCAATGTGAGCCTTTGGTGGGATGGGGCGGTATTGACTTGATTTGTAGTCCACATATATTGTGAATAGTCTACATGGCTTACAAGCATACCGTGATGCTTGTTTTCTTCCGAACTCTGTCCAATCCGCAAGTCCCATTTTGTATTTTGTCTGTTCTCCACAGTGTAATATTCATTCGGATTTTCCGGATTGACAATTTTATATCCGCTTCCGCCCTCGGTCAGAGGAACCAAAGTGATTTCCTGTTCCGTCCCCGCTTCCAATGTAATCAAAGGTTTCCATCCCATGAAATCTTTCTCATACGCGCTGTATCCACAAGGACAATATCCATCGGCACAGTAATTGCCGGAATCCATAATGTCCCAATAATCCATGCCAAAAGCCGTGTATCCGGTGTCGTACAAGTCGGGGAGTCCAAGTGCGTGGCTCAGTTCATGACACATTGTGCCTATACCGTCAGTTTTTCCGTTATAAGTTTCATTGTTACAAACATAAGCATCGAAGGTGATGCCGCATATCGTCTCTTTTTTGTTTACTTCTTTGGGCCATATGGTGTTGGTGTCCTCACTGGCATTTTCTCCCTCTCCGGCATAGATGAAATAGGCGATGTCCACGCTGCCGTTGTGGTTGTTGTCGAACTGTGTCCAGTCTATGCCTGTCTCATGGGCTTTTTCTATCGCCTCGGAAAAAAACTGGTCGATGTTTATGTCTTTTCGCCCCGTGTTTTTTCCGTAGTAAGCGTATTCTCTGCTGAGTCTGACCGGACCAATGATTGTGAATTGTGGTTGGAACAGACTGTCGCTTTGTGCGATGAAATAGTCCCTTACCGCTCCTGCACTGCCGGCATCGGTGTAGTTCTTCCCGTTGTTCGTGCCGTTACAGTATTTGTCGAAAAAACTATTGGTCGCTTCTGCTGTTTCAGCCGCAGAGAAGGCGAGGTCATTAAACTCGACCAGAATGACCGGTATGCGGGGTGAGCCTGTTGATGGAAGCGGGGCAAGACCTATGCTGCTTATTCTCGTGTACAGGGAGGTGTTGTCTGCAGGCGACAGCAATGGGGCGGTTTCATGCTCCCGTTTCATCTGTTTGATAGATACTTTCTCTTCTTCGCTCCGTTGGTCTGTGTTGTGTGCCGTGATGGAAGAGACCGTAAAGCCGTTTTCTCCGATTGACTCCACATAACAATAGTCGCCTGACGCTCCTTTTGCCACCACAAAACCGTCGGTTGTCCGAAAGTATGAGAATGTTCCGTCACCAATATGGTGGAGTGTGATTTCCGTTCCGTCACTCTGCCGGGCAATGATTATGCCCTTGCGTGGTTTAATGCCTGCATTGGCTGAAAATGTAGCCTGCATCATTGACATGAGAATGAGTAATCGCTTGATATTCATTGTTGCTTGATTTTTGTTGTGAGAATGATACGTTCCAACTTGCAGGAATGAATAGCTTATGTGTTTTTACTTGGCTGTCCGTAATCCCCCTATATTGGTTGTTTGCGCGTTGTTCTCTTGTTATGGCTGCAAAAGTAGCTAATCGTTTGTATAAAAAGGCATTTTGTCATTTAAAATGTACGAAAGGGCGGTGTTTTTGTGGTTCATCCGACATTTTAAGTGATAAGTTGTATTGCACACAGATTGAATCTACCCATATCCATCTCTGTTTCACTTTTATTTGAGAGTCTGTTGTGGTAATTGCTTGCAATGGTGTTTGTTTACGACACGGTCTCTCATCAATTTCATGTCAGTAAAGTTTCGACTAATGTTTTGAATGATGTCCATATAATTGTCCGTTCCATTGCTTGCCGCATAATAAAAAGGTTTGATGGACACACAGTTCCTGTGTTCAAACAACGTGTTCAATAGCGTTCTGTCTGAATTTCCGCAAGAATGTCCCATAATGTATATCTGATATGGAGCAGATTCGATGAAGGACAGCATTTTCCTATAGTTTTCTGTTTCAAGATACCTTACTGATTTCATGAACCTAAGATACTCGTTATCATTGATACGTGATATTCGTTTGTAATCTTCATCCAGTTCGTCACCGTATCCGAAGATCATTCCTTCTGGATTGGACAAATCTCCATGTATATGATTTTATGGCTGGTTGCCGCTTCTCGTTTCTCTATGAGCCAGACCCACTTTGAAAGTATGAACAGACGGATTTGTTCGTCGCTGGTAGAATGCGGCACACTGAGATGCACACGTCCATCAGGAGGATATACCGACAGATGCATGTGCTTAATGGCTTTACGCTCAACAGCAATCTCAATACCACTTATGTTCATATTTCAGAAAGAAGCATTATTTCCTTTTTTGTGTACAAGAAACTCCCTTGCAGCTCTGACAGGGAGACCAATCCTTTTGCGACTACGAGAGAACTTCTCTTCATGTTGTTTGTATTTCCACATCTTTGGTCTGTTTGTCAGTGACAAATCGCATCTAACTTGCAAATATAATCCTTTTTTTTGAATTGGGCTAATCTGACTCCCAAGTCTATATTAAATCTCGTGGATGTCGCATCTTTGTTGCTCATCCAGCATTTCAAGTGATAAGGCGGCATAAATTTGAAAGAATCCTGTCGGATATTTATTCATTTGGATTATGACAAATAACGGACGCTGACAAACTGCCAATTGTTGGGATTTGTCTGTGGGCTGTTTGTTTGTAGATGATAGTAAAAAGGTTGCATATTCTGATATTTTGTTGATATATAAATGATTTTGCTTGCTTTTGTTTTAACTGTGAATGTTAAAATCCGACCTCCGTAGAATCGCCTCAAAATGAACCGGACTCCGCCGAGGTTGCAAAAACGCGATTCTACGGAGGCTTTTGAACCTTAAAAACCGAGTGGACAAACAGGACAATCCGACCGACTAAAAGATATAGAATTTCACCTCAAAACACACCTTCCCCACCCAAAAGCCCACTAAAACCCAAAATTACAAGGTGCTGAAAATTTATTTTCAAGGCACACTGATTTTTTTCGCAAGGTGAACGAATTTTATTTTCAAGGTGAACAAAATTTTCAAAGCCCGTTTTTCGGCCCAAAATCGGGCATTTTTCCGAATCACGTCCTCAAAAAGACGACAGCCGCCTTTTCCATGCCCCGAAAAACAAAAATGGATTTTGAACCCGGAAAAAGACTATTTTAAGACAAATTTCTCATAACTCACTGATTATCAATACATCCTGTTTTGACTCAGACCATGCGTTTTATGCCAAAAAACGCGTACTTTTCGCTAAAAATACATTTAACTGATTATCAACGACTTATCAATAAAACATTCAAAATCAAGTACCGGTTCTAAGTCGGCAGCCGCCCGAAATGTTAAAATTCGCCTTTCACGTCCAAGTGACATAATGTCAAAACATTCCTTACCTGCATACTGTTGTCTTGCATTACGCGCGTCAGAATGGTTCGGGTTTTAGGACTTCCGTTTATAAAACATGTACAAGCGATGTAATGGATGCCCTTTGTCTGGAGACGTGTAATATATTTGGTGAGGGCTATACACACTGTGTGTCGTATCACTCGAAATGCCGGATGAACCTAAAATCAGCGTTCAGACCCCAATAGCATAGTGTCACCAACCCCCGTCTGCATATTATTGTCTGGCAAGTGTATACGGAAAATGGTTTGGGCTTGTAGGACTTCCATTAATATATAGAGTAAGGGCAAAAGGTTCAATTGGGGTGGGGATACTGCAATTTTTTCAAGTCGAGGCTCTGCATATACAGCGCAATTGCCATTGTTGCTCCAAATTTCGGGATAGCCTTTTGTATGGGTCTGATGTCGTTATTGCCCGGATGGCAACCATACGGATTCTATTGGCAGTTCCTGCGCATCCCAGTCAATCATTGCATTGAACAGACGTATGCGGGAGAACATATTCATCATTTCCGGGGTGATGTCTGTTTCCTTCAGTATTCCTCTGTCTATGAGCGATTCCCTTCGTGTGCCTTTCAGCAGCGGATGGCATGGGGTATGCCAGTAGGAGCCGTCATACAGTGCGATATTCGCAATGGATGTGTCTGTCAGCAATCCTTGTCTGACAATGAGAATGTCGTCTTGCTCTCCCCGCAGACCAAACAATTGGTTGATGGCGCTTCGGTCCGCACTCTTGTATGCGTAGTCAATGTTGTCGGCACAAACCATGCGCAGCGAGCGGACAGGTCTGGGGGTATAGCGTGAGTAGCTCACATCCGATATGCCTTTCTCACCATATATTATTCTGCATTTTGTCTCGTGCATGTCCGGTGTCAGTAGCAGATAATCCTTCAGCTGTATGTTGCTGCCTGTTCCGAAAAAGTGGCTGAGTGTGTTGTTCAGTCTCCGTTCATGGTAGCAAAGGTTGTTTGCCTGTCCATGCTCTATTCGTATTGTCTCAATAAATTGGCACATATATTTTTTGAATCATTTCGTGGTATTCGTTTTCTGCACGGCTTTGCGAGGTAATGCCGCCTCCGGCCTTGTAGAACAGCTTGCCGTCTTCTTGCTCTATGAAACGTATCATTACCGCGCTGTCAAGGTTGTTTCCGTCGTATATTCCCGCCACACCGGTGTAGAATCCGCGCTCATATTTCTCCGCTTCGGCAATGATTTTGCATGTCCGGGCTTTAGGGGCACCTGTGATGGAGCCTGCCGGAAGTTGGCTGAAAATGATATTTCCGATGTGCGACCGGTAGTCTTTCGGCAATATACCTGTGATTTCCGAACTTGTTTGAAGTATCGGTCCCTTATGCGTGTCCAGTCTCTCACAATAGCGGTATCGGCCGACGGTCACTCCGCTTGCTGCCATACTTAAATCATTGCGTATCAAGTCGACAATAGTGGCATGTTCAGCTGCCTCCTTTTTGTCTTCCATCAACAGTCTGTATGCCTCCGGACATGCTCCGTTGATAGTGCCTTTCATCGGGTAGGAGCTTATTTTTCCATGCCTGATTCGTATGAATGTTTCAGGAGAGAAGCATACGAAACAGTCTTTCAACCATAATTTATATGGGGCATCCGAACAGCGGAAAATTTCTTCAAGTGTAAGGTTGGTTTCGATGGGGACTTTGCATGTGAGATTGGTCAGATAGCTGTTGCCGTTCATAATATTTCTTTTCACAATATTGAATGAGCGGCAATAATCGTTGAATGTGGGAGGTGCTGCGTTCCATATAATGTTTTTGTCCGGTTTGTTGTGCTGTGTCGGGTAGTTTCCTTTTCCTCTGAACTCATATCTGCACCATGTCTCGTCTATGTTTGCTTTTTCTTCCACTACTGTTCGTTGCTGCTTATAGTCGATGATGAAAACGAACTCTTTGCCTGCTGCCGCCAGATTGTTCATGCGCTTTATGGCTTCCTGTTTGCTGTAGAATCTCATGGGAGGGAGTTTGTAATGAATGTAATATAAGGAGGTTTTGCTCGTCCGGATTCTACATATTAATATAGAACCGGCATGATGCGCTGCGCATTCTTTGCCCGGTCTTTGGGCACAAGAGTTGCGGGGCAATAAAAAATTGGAGAGTCTCGTGATGAAACTCTCCAATTCCGTACCCGAAGCGGGACTCGAACCCGCACAGCCATAATGGCCAAGGGATTTTAAGTCCCTCGTGTCTACCATTCCACCATTCGGGCAGCTCTGGTTAATTCGGGTGCAAAATTAGCGATTTACATTGGAATGTAAAAAAAATACGTAGGAAAAATTGATTTCCCTACGTATTATATATCCTTTTTCTTCAAGCTTGCTTCCTAAATAAGTGGTCTGTTACATCTTTAGGTGTTGTTCGATTTGTTCTGCTATCTGCTCCATTCCTTTGATGGAAGGGTGTCCGTTCTGCTTGTCTATGTCCTTAAGCTCAATGCAGTCTACACCATAGTGTACGCATACAGCTTTCACCGACTCTGTGATTTTGTCGCTCAGCTCATTGTTTAGGATAAAGTGCAGTTCTACATTCGGATAGCGTTCTATCATGTCTGCCAGCATGTATGCCATAGCAGGGCGGAACTGATACAGTTCTTCTTTCGTCCAGTTCTCATATTTATACTCACCCATTGGAACATTCGCCCACGAATCGTTGGTGGCACCGAAAATGAATATGATGTCCGGACAACCGAGGTTGTTCATGCGGGTGATGAAAGAACGGTCGCTATAGTCTTCCTTTCTGTATCCTGTATGGCATATAGTCGCTCCTGAGAAAGAGTTGTTTACGCACAGTTTATACCCGTTGCGGCTGATGAATTTGTGCCACCATGTTTGGGTGACACTGTTTACATCTGTCTTCTTTGGTTGTTTCCAATACCACACCCTGTTGGTGTCCGGTTGCAGGTAGCCTTCAAAAGTGGAGTAGGAGTCTCCGAGAATAGATACCGACTTGCGATACTGTCCCATACACAGTGTGGATGTGACAAGTATCAACAATAAAGAAATTGTTATACGTTTCATTGTCTTACTATATTTATATTAATGTTAGAATATTTGTTTTATTCTTGAATTGTAAATTGTTGCCGTCTGCGGGGTTGTGTATTTCCGCGCTTCTATAATGTGGATTTATGAAGTTGTCGCAAATAATGCTCATCATGCTCGTCGCAGACAAAATTACGAAAATTCTTCTGGAAAAGGCTAATAAAAAAGTGGAAAATTCTTCGTGATGCTTTTAAATAAGGTGTTGGTGAAGACTAAGTTCTTGCACGCAAGATTCTTCAAACCGCATTGTGGTTTTGAGAATTTGGCAGAGAGGAAGTGGCTTTAGATTTCCGTCTTATCGTATTTGTGGAATAGCGGGGATGTTTCTGGTGAGTTGCGGGCATTCCCTTAGACTTAAACTCAGCCGAAGTGATTGCTTGAACTGCGTCCATTCAGATTGTACACAGTAAATTTCGGATAAAACCCAAGATTGTTTCTTAATCTCTCAGAAAGCCTTTGCTGTTGCGGTGTTTCTTTTCTTCATCAGGAATGGGCAATTTTCCAAACTCTTGTCCCAAACTCATATTATAAAATTCAGTGATAATTTCTGAATATTCCATTTTTTACATTATCTTTGCAAAATGTAAAGAACTGTAGTGATGAAAAAATATTTGATATATATGTTCCTCCTCTTCCTTGTCCCATTTATGAAAGTGAATGGGCAGGTTGACTCTTTACATATATCTCTGCTGACCTGTACTCCAGGAAGTGATGCCTATGCTCATTTCGGCCATTCTGCAATACGAGTGAGAAATATGCATACCGGTGAGGATGTGGTTTTTAATTATGGCATGTTCAATTACAAGGCAGAAAATTTTATTTATCGCTTTGTGAAGGGAGAAACGGATTATGAGCTGGGGGCTGAATATACCCAGCTCTTCTTGATGCGTTATGGCCTCAGAGGAGAGGGTGTTACGGAGCAACTTCTTAATCTTGACGCAGATGAGTCTGTTGCTTTATACCATGCGATTCTTGTTAATTATCTGCCGGAAAACAGGGTGTACAGATATAATTTCCTGTATGACAATTGCACGACTCGGGCGCGTGATATTATAGAGTCAGCTGTGAGCGGCAGGGTGGTATATGATATAAAAGACCGTCCGCTGACGTTTAGGCAAATTCTGACGGAGTTTACCTCATGCAGTCCGTGGCTGGAATTTGGAATTGATTTGGTACTTGGCGATGAGATTGATTCTGTGATTGACAGGAGGAAACAAATGTTCATCCCTTCTTATTATATGAATGACGCGGATTCTGCTTATATCCTTAGGAATGATGGTGGCAGAGTGCCGTTGGTGGCAGAAAAAAGTGAACTGTTGAAGGAAGTGGTGGAGACAGAAAAAGAGGTACAAGGGTTGTTTGATACAGTTTTGACACCGATAAATGTGTTTGTGTCTTTGCTCGTGCTGGCATTGGTACTTAGTGTGTATGAAATGAAAAAGAAACGTGTGTTGTGGGTATTCGACACTTTGCTCCTGCTTTTGCAAGGCGGAGCAGGTGTGGTTGTAGCCTTTCTGTTCTTCTTTTCTGAGCATCCGGCAGTGGGGACGAACTGGCTTGTAATCCTCTTCAATCCTTTGCCTCTCCTTTGGCTTCCGTTCATGGTGGCAAAAGCCATGCACAAGAAACCTGATGTCATATATATTGCCAACATGGCAGTGCAACTCTTCTTTGTGGCGGCAATGCCCTGCCTTCCACAGAGTTTTAACGTGGCGGTGATACCTTTGGTATGTACTTTGCTGCTACGTTCAGCAGTAAATGTCTTTGTGAGGCAAGAAAACAAAAGCAAGATGAAATTGTTATTTGCTCGTAAGCGGTAGTTCCGGTATGGACAAGCCTGCGATTGAAGTGTCAGAAAAGAGACGTTATAAATAAACGATGAAAACTATATACAGCAACAGATGAACAAACAACTGATAACGGCATTCATTATGTCTGTGACGGCAGCCAATGTCCTTGCACAGACTACACGTGTGTCTGTGCCTCGTCTTGTCATAGGAATTACTATTGACAAGTTGCGGACAGATTATATGGATGCTTTTGCTCCTCTATATGGCGAGGATGGGTTCAAGCGTCTGTTGAGAGAAGGAAAACTGTATTCCAATGCACAGTATCCAATGGCAAGTGTGGACAGGGCCTCGTCTGTGGCTTCACTCTTTACCGGTACTGTTCCATATAATCATGGCATTGTAGCAGAGGAATGGATGGACCGTCCCACTATGCGCCCGATGTATTGTGTGAACGATTTCAGATGCGTCGGAGTGGAGACATCAGACTGCTCGTCGCCCAAGAACCTTCAGGTTTCCACTATAGGCGATGAGCTTAAAGTGGCGACAGACGGAAAGGCTATGGTATATGCCATTGCCCCAAATAGGGAAATGGCTGTTCTTTCTGCCGGACATGTGGCGGACTGGGCATTGTGGATTGACGACAATACGGGACAATGGGCAGGAACCACATATTATGGTGCCACTCCTTCATGGGTGAAATACCTAAGCTCTACCTCTGTTTCTCATAAAATATCCTCGTTGACATGGAAACCTGCCAATGATGCGATAGGGAAATACAACTATTATTTTGCATGCGACAAGAAATCGTTCAGCCATACGTTTACAGGCGACAAACGCTATCGTAAGTTTAAGAACAGCGCGCTTGTGAACGAGGAAGTGACCAACGCTGTGCGCTCATGTCTGCGTAACGGGTATGTGGGTTCGGATGATATTACAGATATGGTGTCTGTGTGTTATTATGCCGGAACATTTGGCGACAAGCCCATATCAGAATGTGCGGCAGAACTTCAGGACACCTATGCACGTCTGGATGCGGAGATTGCCGCATTGCTTAATGAGATAGACAAGACTGTAGGACTTACAAATACTTTGATATTTGTCACTTCAACAGGATATGACGATACTCCTGAGAATATCGGACTTGAGAAATATCGAATTCCTACAGGTGACTTTGAGATAAACCGATGCGCTGCCCTGCTCAATATTTATCTTATGGCTATATACGGGCAAGGACAGTATGTGGAGTCGTATTTTGGACATGAATTATACCTTAATCATAAACTTATTGAGGAAAAGCAGCTGAATCTGGCTGAGATATTGGAACGTTGTGAAGACTTTCTGTTCCAGTTCAGCGGTGTGCGTGATGTGTATACATCAAGACGCTTGACACAGGGAGCATGGACTCCTGGCATAAATCGCATACGCAACAGCTATAATCCGAAATGTTCCGGGGACATCTTCATACAGGTTGCGCCGGGCTGGAATCTTGTGAATGAAGACAATGCGACCAGTCGTATGCAACGTGACTCATATTTGGAGTTTCCCCTAATATTTTTTGGTTGTGGCATTCAGCCGGAGATAGTGCAACAGCCAGTCACTGTAGATTGCATTGCTCCTACGGTAGCGCATTTCATGCGCATAAGAGCACCGAATGCCTGTTCGACAGCCCCATTGTTTCTTAGCTATTAAGAACGTGGCAGATTGTGAGAGATGGGGCTTGAATAGTCAAGCCTACACGGAATTTATAAATTAGAAATAAAAAAAATTATATATGGGATTTAATATCAATAAGTTGTTGAGCAGCCTGTTTGGAAACAAGGCATCGCGTGACATAAAGGAAATCAAACCGTTCGTAGACCAGGTGCTTGAGGTGTATCCTGAAATCCAGAAGTTGTCGAATGACGAATTGCGTGCAAAGACAGACGAAATAAAACTTTATCTTCAGGACTCTGTAAAGGAACTGAGAGCTAAGGTTGAGGAACTGACAGCCAAGATTGAGAAAACGGAGATAGACCAGAGACAGCCTATTTTCGATGCTATAGACAAGATTGAGGAAGAAATACTTGACAAGTTTGAAGAAGGACTCAACGAGGTGTTGCCTACGGTCTTTGCCATAGTGAAAGATACTGCCCGCCGTTTTGCAGAGGGCGAGACAGTAGAGGTCACAGCAAATGATTTTGACCGTGAGCTTGCTGCCCGACACGATTTTGTGACAATAGAAGGCGACAAGGCTGTTTGGCATAATCACTGGATTGCCGGAGGTAATGACACTGTTTGGAACATGGTGCATTATGATGTGCAGCTCTTTGGTGGTGTGGTTCTGCATCAGGGAAAGATTGCGGAAATGGCTACTGGAGAAGGTAAGACTCTTGTTGCCACACTGCCTGTATTCCTTAACGCACTGACACGCAATGGTGTGCATGTGGTAACGGTGAACGACTATCTTGCTAAACGAGACTCGGAGTGGATGGGTCCTCTTTACATGTTCCACGGGCTTTCAGTAGACTGTATCGACAAGCATCGTCCGAATTCAGATGAGCGTAGACGGGCTTATCAGGCGGATATTACATTTGGAACAAACAATGAGTTTGGTTTTGACTATCTGCGTGATAATATGGCTATGAATCCGAATGACCTTGTTCAGCGCAGGCATAATTATGCGATTGTGGATGAGGTTGACTCGGTGCTGATTGATGATGCGCGTACTCCGCTTATTATTTCTGGTCCTGTACCTAAGGGCGATGACCAGATGTTTGAGCAGTATTGCCCGATTGTGGAGCGACTTGTCGAGGCTCAGAGAAAACTTGCCACACAGTATTTGGCAGAGGCAAAGAAACTTGTGGAGTCGGATAATAAAGAAGATGTTGAGGCAGGATTCCTTTCTCTTTTCCGTGCATACAAAGGATTGCCAAAAAACAAGGCACTCATCAAATATTTGTCTGAGCCGGGAATAAAGAGTGGTATGCTCAAGACTGAGGAGATATACATGGAGAATAACAACCGTCGTATGCCGGAGGCTACAGACCCGTTGTTCTTTGTGGTTGACGAGAAAATGAAGTCGGTTGATATGACTGATAAGGGTAATCAGTTGATTGCGAATATCGTGAACGATGACCAGTTCTTCGTGCTTCCTGACATAGCTTCCCAGCTTTCAGAATTGGAGAACGAGGTGCTGTCTGACGAGGAACGTCTTGCAAAGAAGGATGCCCTTATGCAGGATTATGCTTTGAAGAGTGAGCGTGTGCATACTATACAGCAACTTCTGAAAGCATATACTATGTTCATCAAGGATGATGATTATGTGGTGATGGACGGTGAGGTCAAGATTGTGGATGAGCAGACCGGACGTATTATGGATGGCCGCCGTTGGAGCGACGGACTGCATCAGGCTGTTGAGGCAAAAGAGCGCGTGAAGATAGAAGCTGCCACTCAGACATTTGCCACGATTACTTTGCAGAACTATTTCAGAATGTACCACAAGCTTTCGGGTATGACTGGTACTGCCATAACAGAGGCAGGCGAGTTGTGGGATATATACAAATTGGATGTGGTGGAAATACCAACGAACCGTCCTATTGCCCGTAAGGACCTCAATGATCGTGTATATAAGACGAATCGTGAGAAGTACAAGGCTGTTATTGAGGAGATTGAACGGATGGTAGAGGCAGGACGTCCAGTACTTGTCGGAACTACAAGTGTCGAGATTTCGGAGATGCTTTCCAAGATGCTTACAATGCGTCATATAGAGCATAATGTGCTTAATGCGAAACTTCATCAGAAAGAAGCGGATATTGTGGCACGTGCGGGTCAGCGCAGTATTGTTACAATAGCGACAAATATGGCAGGACGTGGTACGGATATCAAGCTTTCTGACGAAGTGAAGGCTGCCGGAGGTCTTGCGATTATTGGTACAGAGCGTCATGAGAGCCGTCGTGTAGACCGCCAGTTGCGTGGACGTGCCGGACGTCAAGGTGACCCGGGATCATCTGTATTCTATGTGTCGCTTGAGGATAAATTGATGCGTCTTTTTGCAAGCGACCGTATATCGAAGGTGATGGACCGTCTCGGATTTGAGGATGGAGAGATGATTGAGCATCCGATGATTAATAAGTCTATTGAGCGTGCGCAGAAGAAAGTTGAGGAGAACAACTTCGGTATTCGTAAGCGTCTGCTTGAATATGACGATGTGATGAACAAACAGCGTAAGGTTATTTACGAGCGTCGCCGTCATGCGCTTATGGGACAGCGTATAGGTATGGATATTTCAAATATGATTTGGGACCGTTGTGTCCATATCATTGAGAACAATGATTTCGAGGGATGCAAGGAAGAGTTCTTGAAGATATTTGCAATGGAAATGCCTTTCTCACAGAAGGATTTTGAGAGTAAGTCTAGAGAGAAGCTGGAAGATGAGGCTTTTGATGTGGTCATTGCAAACTTCAAGGCACGTAGTGAGCGTTTGGCACAAGTTGCTTTCCCTGTCATAAAAGATGTGTATGAGACAAAAGGACAAATGTATGAGAATATCATTGTGCCAATCACTGACGGACGTCGCATATATCAGATTTCAATACCATTGAAGGAAGCTTATGAGACAGAAGGACGGTCGATACTTGTGGCTTTTGAAAAAGCAATCCTTCTCCATACTATTGATGAAGCATGGAAAGAGAACTTGCGTGCGCTTGACGAACTGAAACAGTCTGTGCAGAATGCAAGTTATGAGCAGAAAGACCCACTATTGATTTTCAAACTTGAGTCGGTTACATTGTTTGATAATATGGTGAGCGACATAAACAACGGTA
The DNA here is from genome assembly GCA_023665185.1 of Roseburia sp. Lineage (GTDB taxonomy): Bacteria > Bacteroidota > Bacteroidia > Bacteroidales > Bacteroidaceae > RGIG8745. The sequence goes on along the minus strand of JAMPEL010000004.1, from coordinate 23,746 downwards.
CAATCAGTGTGCTGATGCGTTGCTCTATTCCTATTGCGGAGCCGGAGCAAGTGCAGCAGGCACCAAAAGAAATGCCGCGCAAGCCTCAGCAGCGTTTGACTGAGACAAAGAGAGACCTTGAGGATGATGCTCAGAATGCTGCTGCATCTCAAGACACTCGCGAGCAACAGCCGCGTCAACCGATACAGAATGAAGGTCCGCAGGTTGGACGGAATGATTTATGTCCGTGTGGTTCAGGCAAAAAGTTCAAGAACTGTCATGGAAAGGGCTTGTTTTGAATAATGTGATAAGGTAATTATTCACGAATAAACAACATAAGGATTGTCCGGAGGATGGCAAATATATTCATTTGTCATTCTCCGGACATTTTTTATGTCTTTCTCCGTGTGTCTTTTTGGGCATGCCTTTCTTTGTATGGCTTTCTCTCTATATGGTTTCTCTCCACTTTTGTTTTGTGGTAAACTATTGCTTGTAATTTTGGTGGGAATGATATTTTTCGTTTACTTTGCACAACTGTAACAATAACAAATAGAATTATGAGTAGTTTTAAAGTTGCGTTGTTTGATCTTGACGGAACGATTTTTGATACAGAAAAGCTTTACTCTGTTTTTTGGGGAGGTATAGGACGAAAATATCATCCGGAAATAGAGGATTTTGATAAGATAATCAAAGGAACGACTCTTACGCAAATATATGAACGTTATTTTCAAGATGTGCAGTTGCAACAGGAAATAACTCGTGAACTTGATGAATGGGAAAGGAATATGCAATATGAGTTTGTTCCCGGTGCGCAAGATTTCATTGCTGATATAAGAAAGCATGGAGTACGTTGTGCTGTGGTCACAAGTTCCAATGAGAAAAAGATGCAGAGTGTATGTGCGGCTGTACCAGAGTTTGTGGATATGTTTGATAAAATTCTTACTGCGGAAATGTTTGCAGCGTCAAAACCCAATCCAGACTGTTATTTGCTCGGAGCCAAAGTGTTTGGAGCCGATATTGATGAATGTGTGGTTTTCGAGGATGCTTTTACCGGATTGGAAGCCGGTATGAGTGCCGGAATGTTCACAGTTGGTTTGGCTACGACGAACTCCCGTGAGGCGATAGAAGGAAAGTGTAATGCCATATTCGATGACTTTACGAATCTGGCATACCATGATATAGTTGAACTTTTATAAATGAACTGAATAAGATTGGTAAAATGGCAGGATATTTAGTCGAAGACAAAAGAAAGGTGACCACACACCGTTTGATACAAATGAAGCAGGAAGGCAAGAAGATAGCAATGCTTACCTCTTATGATTATACAACAGCGCAGATTGTGGACGGTGCGGGCATGGATGTGATTCTTGTAGGCGATTCCGCGTCCAATGTGATGGCGGGAAATGTTACGACATTGCCTATCACATTAGATCAAATGATATACCATGCGAAGGCGGTTGTCAGAGCCACGCAAAGAGCACTTGTGGTCTGTGACATGCCTTTCGGTACGTATCAAGTAAATCCTACGGAAGGAGTGACCAATGCGATACGCATTATGAAAGAAAGTCATTGCGATGCCTTGAAATTGGAAGGTGGTGTGGAGATAATTGATACCGTGAGAAAAATTCTCGATGCAGGTATTCCAATTATGGGACATCTTGGACTTACTCCACAAAGCATAAATAAGTTCGGAACATATACAGTGCGTGCGAAGGAAGAGGCAGAAGCCGAGAAGTTAATCAGCGACGCACATGCGTTGGAAGATGCGGGATGTTTCGGTATTGTCTTGGAAAAGATTCCGGCAAAACTTGCTGAAAGGGTCACAAAAGAACTTACAATTCCTACTATCGGAATAGGTGCCGGAGGCGCATGTGACGGTCAGGTGCTTGTCATTGCCGACATGCTTGGCATGACAAAGGGATTCTCTCCAAAATTTCTCCGTCGTTATGCCGAGTTAGGTACAGTTATGACTGATGCCATAGGACATTATATACAGGACGTAAAGAACTGCGATTTCCCTAATGAGAATGAGCAGTATTAGAAAATGGAATAAAAATAGAGAGTATGAAGATTTATTTTGCAGCTTTAGCCTTGTTGCTTGCTTTTTCCGGCAATATGGAGGCACAGTCATATACGAACAGCTATCCGAAGGCAATGTGTAAGGTTGCGGAGAAATGGGTGAAGAAAGGAGAGTGGAAAAATGGTTTAACGAAAGCTGTTCCCGCAGATAATGTGAATCTGGTGGAATTTTATCTTCAGTATCATCGTAACCCAGAGGAATGGAAGGCATTGTTTGCATGGCTTGAAAACAATGATTTGCAGGCTGTTCCGGCCGGATTCCTATTGAAGGTACAGATTTGACTGTTTCTGTGGAAGATGGAGACAATTGGTGCTCAGAGCAGGACTTAAAGAACGGCAAAGGCTCAGAATCACATCTTCAGAAAATAGACTTCATGTATGTGGTGTCAGGGACAGAAGGGTTTGCACGTTTGGACCATGAGACATCTGTACCAAAGAATGAGTATAAACCAGACAGATATGAATATACGTTTGACTCCTCTAAGCTTGAGCGTTTCAATTCTGTTCCGGGTACGTTTAATATCATGTTCCCGTGTGATTGGCATATTGCTAAAATCAAAACAAATGAACAAAATCAGCGGCTGCGTGTTTTAGTAATAAAAGTCAATTATAAACCATAATCAAAAACATTGTTGGTATGAAACTAAAAGGTACAAAAACGGAAGCAAACCTCATGGAGGCTTATATTGGTGAGTCAAAAGCAAGGAACAAATATACTTTTTATGCAAGCAAGGCTAAAAAGGACGGATATGTTCAAATTGCAAACTTGTTTGAGGAAACTGCAAACAACGAGAAAGAGCATGCCAAGATTTGGTTTAAGCTTCTGTCGGGAGGCAAAGTCAAAGAGACAGCCGCAAATCTGCTCGATGCCGCTGAAGGTGAGCAGTATGAATGGAGTGACATGTATCCGCGAATGGCTAAGGAAGCCCGCGAGGAAGGGTTTGATGATATTGCAGATCTTTTTGAAGGTGTTGCCGCCATTGAGAAAGAACATGAGGAGCGTTATCGCAAATTGCTCAAAAATGTGCTTGACAAGAAAGTGTTCACTAAAGATGGAGAATGTATCTGGCAGTGTGGCAACTGCGGTCATATAGTCATTGGAAAGGAAGCACCTGAAAAATGTCCAGTATGTTCACATGCGCGTGCCTATTATCAGATTAAGGCAGAGAATTACTAAATATATTTATTGTTTACACTATAAAATGATTTTATTATGAAAAAGTATGTTTGTGATGTATGCGGTTGGGTTTACGACCCGGCTGTAGGTGTACCAGAAGCAGGTATCGAACCTGGAACAGCATTTGAGGACCTTCCTGAAGATTTTGAATGTCCTTTGTGTGCTGTAGGCAAAGATGAATTTTCAGAAGTTGAAGATTGATTTTTTTCAGGATTGAATATTAATAATCTAAGAGAAAGGAGTGAAGTTTTGACAGCTTCACTCTTTTTTTTGTCCGTCTGACATTTCAGATGATAATATCTGTTATATAGTGCATATAACTTTTGCTTAAAGTTCTTTTTAGTCTGCAATGTCAAAATTGGAATGGAGAGCGGATTTTTTAAATCAGCATTGTTGATTTTAGACTTTAGTGTGGTGAAACTGAATGGTGCTATCCACAAAACTTATGTCTGTACATCTGCCGAATGTGAAAAGTTTGAGAAAGAACACCGACCCAAAGAACACAAAAACATCAAAAGTGATGTAGTTAGCTACTTTTTCAGTACTTTTGCCGCATAAAACATGAATGTATGAAAAAGATAGCGATAATACTTGTGTCGCCATCATCATTGGCGGTGGCAAAAGCGATAAAAAGCGAGGCAGGCAAGTCGGACGTGACATTATATTATAAGGGCGAGATTGAAGGTTGTGAGAGAATCACTTCCGTATCCGATACAGCAAAAGAACTGTTTGGAAAGGTGGACGCTTTGGTCTTTATTTGCGCTATGGGGATATGTGTCAGAAGTATCTCCGGTTTGGTGAATGACAAATACGAGGATCCGGCTGTTGTATGTGTGGACAGTACCGGACATTATGTCATTCCCGTATTGTCTGGACATGTAGGCGGAGCAAATCAGCTTGCCCGGTTTATTGCTTCTGTGACAGGTGGAGAAGCTGTCATTACCACACAGAGTGACAACCATGGTTTGTGGGCACTTGATACTTTGGCGCGTGATTATGGTTGGCAAGTTACGGCTTCTCACAAACAGATGAATGATGCGATTTCCCTGTTTGTTGGCGGACGCAAGACAGCTTTGGTGGTGGAATGTAAGGTTGCCGGTACGGATATGATGTTGGATTCCAAGCCTGAACATGTTGATGTCTTTTTCAGTTATGAGGAATTTTGTGCTGTCCGTAATGAGCAACATCTTGAAGGAAAGGAAGATTTTGCTCTTCTGATACTTGTCTCTCCTCGTATTTATGAGGTTGAGAATATTTCATATCTACAATTTTTCCCGCCAGTCTTGCATCTTGGCATAGGATGTCAGAGGCTGACACCAAAAGAGACGGCGATTCAGATTATAGAAGAAGTGACAATGGCAGGATACGCACCAGAATCAATCTCCACGATTGGTACTATTGAATTGAAGAAAGACGAGCCTGTGTTGCCTGAGCTTCTTCAATTCTGCAAGGCTGCCCGTTTGTGCATTTACACAGCCGACAGACTGAATGAAATGGAAGTTCCGAATCCTTCTGAAAAAGTTTTTCAGACGACCGGAACATACGGGGTTGCCGAAGCAGCCGCTCTGGCGGGAGCTTCCGACTCGCGTCTTGTGATTGAGAAACATAAAGGAGTGTGCCGTCTGGACGCCACTTCACATTATACTTATGCGCTTGCAGTTTCTTCCGAGCGCAAGCAAGGCGGGCATATAGAAATTGTAGGGGCAGGTCCCGGTGATCCTGAACTGGTCAGTGTGAGAGGCAGAAAGTTTCTTGAACGTGCCGACCTCATTCTGTATGCCGGAAGTTTGGTGCCTCGCGAGCTGACATATTGTGCAAAGCAGGGGGCGGTAGTGCGTTCGTCAGCCTCTATGAATCTGGAAGAACAGTTTGAACTGATGAAGAGCTTTTATGATAAAGGGCTGCTTGTGGTGCGTTTGCATACTGGTGACCCATGTATATATGGAGCCATTCAAGAACAGATGAACTTCTTTGACAAATATGGAATGAGCTATCATATCACACCGGGCATATCCTCTTTTCAGGCTGCTGCGGCTGAACTTCGCTCCCAGTTTACGATTCCTGAAAGAGTGCAGACTATTATTCTCACACGTGGTGAGGGTCGTACGCCTATGCCGGAAAAGGAAAAACTGCATTTGCTTGCGCGCTCACAGTCTACAATGTGTATCTTCCTCAGTGCCGGAATTGTCCGTCAGGTGCAGGCGGAGTTATTGGAATGCTATCCTCCTGAAACTCCTGTGGCGGCATGTTATAAGCTCACTTGGAAGGAACAGCGTATTTACCGTGGCAAACTTAGTGAACTTGTGTCTATTGTGGAAGGAAACTCGCTCGACATGACCACAATGATTGTCGTTGGTGAGGCTATTGACAATCGTAGCGGACTGAGCAAACTTTATGATGGAGGTTTTACTCATTTATTCAGAACGGCAAAGGTAGATTAGGAATATTGCGTTATGCTTTTGATTTTCGGTGGAACAACGGAAGGCAGACTTGCTGCTGAAGTGGCAGAAGAGTCGGGGAGGTGTTTCTTTTATTCAACTAAAGGAGAACTACAACAGATTGCTCTTCATCACGGCAAAAGGTTGTCCGGTGTGATGACAAAAGACGACATGGTAGCCTTTTGCCGTGATAATGACATCTGCTGTATAGTAGATGCGGCACATCCGTTCGCCGAGAATCTGCATTTGTCGATAGCAGAGGCCTCATTGCAACTGTCGATACCAGTCATACGGTTGCAAAGAAGTTTCGGACATAAAGTCGAAGATGCTGTATATTGTGCCGGTTATAATGATGCGGTAACGCGACTTCTCTCTCATGGTGTCAGACGTCTGCTTGCCTTGAGTGGTGCCAACACAATCGCCAAATTGAAACCGTTTTGGCAGAGTGTAGATACTTTTTTTCGGATTCTTCCCCGGAAGGAAAGTATTGACTTGGCAAAAAAACAAGGCTTCCCTGAATCAAATCTTATTTATTATAAAGGTGATATGGCTGCTAATTCCCTCCCTACTGTAGAGGAGGAACTGGCTGTCATGTCTTCTGTATGCCCTGATGCGATTATCACAAAAGAGAGTGGGGAGTCGGGAGGATTTGCTGCAAAAGTGGAGGCGGCGCGCCGGATGGGAATAAAGATATTCGTGGTTTCCCATCCCCAGACCTCTATTCCCGGATTCTGTCCGCAGATTGTTACCGGACGGCACGGATTGCGGAGAGCTTTGGAACATCTCATACCAGATTTTTATCCACTGCATACAGGGCTTACAACGGGAGCGTGTGCTACCGCAGCGGCAAAAGCCGCTTTTTATGCTTTGCTGTATGGAGAGGAACTTGCCGATGTATCTTTTTCTCTTCCCGATGGAGAGATATTGTCAATTCCTGTAGAGTCTACTTTGATAGGGGAACATAATGCAGAATCGGTGATTGTGAAAGACTCAGGTGATGACCCTGATGTGACAAACGGATGCAGAATTGTGGTGCGTGTGGAGCAGTGTGAGACAAATTCCGGCAGCCCGGAATTTGAGTTTGTTGGAGGGCAAGGAGTAGGCACAGTCACATTGCCCGGACTTGGGATTGAGGTTGGCGGACCAGCCATTAATCCTGTTCCGCGCAATATGATAAGAACAGAATTGTCCGCTATGCGGGATATGTGTTCTTGCTCAGATAAATACAGCCACTTGCGGATAATAGTAAGTGTTCCCGGAGGTGAGGAACTTGCCAAGCGGACTTTTAATCCGAAAGTCGGGATCGTTGGCGGAATCTCCATCATCGGCACATCGGGCATTGTGCGTCCGTTCTCCAATGAGGCTTTTGTTGAAAGCATTCATCGGGAGATTGAGGTGGCTCATGCTTCCGGATGCAGACATATTGTCATCAATTCGGGCGCGAAAAGTGAGCGTGTCCTTAAAAATCGCTTCCCGTCACTTGTTCCGCAAGCTTTTATCCATTATGGAAACTTTATTGGTGAGACGCTTGCTGCCATTCGTGAGGTGTATGGCGATTCCGAATGCCGTGTCACTTTAGGTGTCATGATTGGCAAGGCTGTGAAACTGGCAGAGGGACATCTCGATACACACAGCCATAAGGTGGTGATGAATAAGGACTTTCTGATACAACAGGCGGTTGAGTCAGGATGTTCATTGTCGGCAATAAATGTAATATCAGAAATAAAACTTGCCCGTGAACTTTGGACTATTTTGGATGCCGATGACTCCCGTTTGTTTTTTAGTCGTATTCTTAGTAAATCCCTTGAAGTGGCTGCTTCTGTTTTTCCACCTGAATACCTTGAGATAGTGATTGTATCAGAATCGGGAGAAATATTTGGGGAATTTCTGAAATGACTTTGCAGACTTTCCCAAAAAAACTTTTTCCTCTCAGGCATCTTTTTCTATTTGTATGCCGGATTTACTTTTGATGGTTGTTGATTGGACAATATGAATTTGTTGTAATATATAATAAGGTGTTGCTGATGTGTTGTAGGACTATATGGACAAAAGGACAGGACAAAATTAATACTGAGTGTTGAGTGAACTTTTGGGATTTTATTGGGTGTCTCCGGGATGGATAAGGGTAAAGAGTGTAACGGGATAGCTGGATTTGAGGTCAGTGCATGGCACTTTTAAAACGGAATGGGTATGTTTTTTATCAGGTATTTTTGATGGATAACGCAGTTCTTTCCTGCATAATACTCAATTCTCTTTCATGAGACGAATAGTTCTGAGGCTTTTTTTTGTCTCATTCCATAATGAAAGTGATGTTTCTGTCATATTATGTTCACAAAATGCGAAAGATGCTTTATTGTGCTTGTTTCGGCAGTTTTTTAATCAATAATTGCAATATTTGAAGCATTTGTATCGGCTTGGCTTGCGCTAAACCGCTACTTTTGCAGCGACATCAAAAAATAATGTTATGAAAAATTTTACACTAAAATCAGTTTTTGCTTGTGCGGCTCTTGCAGGTATGGCTACAAACGCACAGGCGCAGCGAATCACATTCCAAAGAGATGTGGACTTTTCTGACGCATTACGTGCAACTCACCGTACAGTTCCGTTCTGGGCAGATTTCAACAACGATGACAAGATGGATGTTTATTATAGTGGGACATCTTGCATACACGGTTGGACTTCGGGCGGTTTCCTTGTAAAGAATCTTGGAAACTTGCAGTTTGAGATGGACACAGAAGTGGTGAAGGAGACTATTCAGGTTCCGGTGACAGACGAGGATGGAAATCCTATTCTTGATGAGGATGGACAGCCGACTTATCAGGAACAGGAAAGAACTTTAGGTATGGCAAACGGACTTCCTTACACAGCGTATGGAATGGGTAGCCTTCCAATTGATTTCAATCAGGATGGTCTTGTCGATTTCATCTACTTGAACAGAGGTGGTAACGACACTGGCACATTGAAGGAACTTGTGCTTGTAAAGAACTTGGGCAACTACAAATTTGAGAAGGTAAACGACGAGGCTCTCTCATCGCTTAACTTCGGCAACAACAACAATTCTTTCAATGAGGATCAGGAAGTGGGATGTATCTCAATCGGCGACTATGATAAGGACGGTTATCCAGACCTTGTTGTAGAGGGCACAGGCGACAACGGACGTTTCGTTACTCTTTTGAGGAATGTGGAAGGCAAGTCGTTTGAAGTGGCTGACGTGTTCAATCCGTTGGCATGGGAGAAAGAGACAAACAAGGTAGGTGTATATAAGAAGACAGAGCCTACGGTTGATGAAGACGGTATAGAGATTCCTGGCTCATACATTCAGGAACCTACAATGAAGGCAAAGCCTATGAGTCATGGTTCTGTGATTTTTGCCGACCTTGACAACGATGGATGGCTTGATATTGTTGCTACAGGATATATGGACGGTGATGATTCTGACGCAGCTGTAGGTGTACAGGAAGGCGGCGACGGTTTCCGTGTGTATCGCAACATGCAGAACGGCCAGTTCCAGGATGTGACAGACATGCTGTGCAATGAGGGCGAGACTGTGACTGATGTGGCTAAGCGTTGGGGTACAGAAGACAGTTTCCTTCATGCAATGGATTATAATCAGGACGGAAAAATCGACCTTATGATTATTGGCTCGATGCGCGGCAGAGACTTGAAGCAGTCTTGTCTGCTTACAAATATTTCTGAGGACGGCAACATCGCGTTCAATGAGGAAGTTGCCGGCATCGTTCCTTTCTCAGGACTTACATGCCGTCAGGCAACTGTAGCCGACCTTAACGGTGATGATATTCCTGATTTCGTTTTCCGTGGATGGACTTCATACGAGGGCATTAACGACTGGCGTTGGGCTATCAATTACAGTAACGGAAGCACAAACAACTACACTATCGACTTCTTTACTGACAATGAGCCAGGTGAGATTGGCGGACATTTCTCTGAGACAATGAGCTTCGGTGACTTTGACGGTGACGGACTTCTGGATATGATGGCTTCTGACTGGTACACAGCTGGCGATACAGTGCTCTTCAGCCGCAATACAACAGACGCTGAGATTACTCTTCCGTCTGCTCCGGAAACAGTTACTGCAACAGTTGAGGGCAACAAGATAACTCTCGCATGGGATGCAGCTTCTCTTCCTATGAGCGGCAACGAGCCGATGTACAACCTTTACCTCAAGAATGAAGCTACAGGCGAGATGCGCATGCTTGTTCCGGCAAACGAGACTACTGGTTATCAGAAGGCTTACGCTCAGTTTGGCGCATACGTGCTCAGCGGCGGCGAAGACCCTTCTTACACTTTCGAGAATGTGGAGAACGGCAAGTACACAGTTGGTGTGCAGACTGTTTCTTACTCTTATGCGGCAAGTCCGTTTACAACTGTAGCTGAAGTTACTGTAAACAATGAGGTAGACGCAATCGCTGCTGTAACAGGCAAGGCTGAGGTTGTTGTTACTGTCAGCGACAATGCAATCGTTGCTCATGCAGCAGAGGGTGCAGCAGTAAAGGTTTACGCTGCTAACGGTATGCTTGTTGCAAATGGTGTGGCAAACAAACCAATCCTTGTTGAAGGAAATGGCATCTACATTGTCAATGTGGACGGAAATGTTACAAAGGTGTTGAAATAAAGGTTTTGTTTCAATGGTAAAAGATTGTTTTCTTAATATTTAGTATTAGTTTAGATTATTTGCCAAGAGGGTGTGCGTGTCGGCGCATACCCTCTTTTTGATTGTTGGGTCCTCTTGCTTCAAGGCTGTATGGTTTACGTGAGTTTGGAATATGTCTTAGAGCAAGCGATTAGAATAGAAAGGGGAATCCCGTGCGAAATTCACAGACACTTTCTGTGGATTTTTTATTGCCATATCCAGCAGGGATTCTATATCTGCCAAACATGAAGAATTGATTGTCGAACTTTTTATGCTGGTGCAAAATGTCTGTCAAAGACTCTGTATTGTGTCAATAAGCTGTAAAATATCAATAATAATATGCTTTTTGTGATGGATGATATGTTAAAATCCGAACCTCGTAAAATCGCTCAAAATCAACCAAACTCCACCACGGTTGCATTTAGGCGATTCTACGGAGGTTTTTTGTCATTGAAAATGGCTTGTGAAAATGTATTAATTTTTGTCTTAAAAAGATACATTTATTTACATTTGAGCGCGTTTTTGCCGAAATTAGAGTACTGTGAAAATAAAACTCGTGCGCCTCGCAATTTTTTGAAGTGTACCTTGAAAATAAATTTTCAAGGCGCACGAGTTTTGAAACGTCCTTATTTCGGGCTAAAACCGTGCATATTCTATGGCAATCCTTAATTTATGTTTACAGACAGTTTTGTGCGTCTCTCCAAACAGATTTTGATTTTGAAGGCGAAAAACCACAGTTTTAGATGAATTTTATCATAATGTATTGATTATCAATATATTCTATTTTGGTTCAAACACTTGGTTTTTGAGCTAAAACCATACCTTTTTGGGTAAAATTATATCTATTTGATTATCTGATACTTAGCACAATACAAAGCGAACTCATGTGCATTTCAGAGCAAAAATAAATGTCCGAAATGTTAAAACAGAGTTTTTCCGCCAACTGACAAAATGTCAAATTATTGTTCTGCACCGCCTATAAAAAAACGGTCATGACTCCGCTGTCCAAAAGGGAGGCTTTGCGATTACAATGTTTCTTTCCATCCGTAGCAGAAAGGAGCTTCTTTTCATTCCTTGCCTAAAGTTCTTGTCAAACTCATATAAAATGAGTATGGTATACATTTGTAAGAACAATAAAACAATGTGCTTTATTCTAAAACCTATCCCAAACTAAAGCAAGATATTCAGAGAAATCCAAAACACAACCTGATAAAATCAGGGAAAGAATCAAAAAAAGTTCAGGGACATACGAGATTATCTCTCCGTATGTCCCTGATTTTCATATTATAAAGAATCTATGGTTACTTCACCAATATCTTCCTTACAGTTCCATCGCTCATCTTCACGATATTGATACCTTTCTGCGGAACAACCAACTTAGCTCCGGAAACAGAATAATAAGCAACCGGAACAGCAAGCTCTGATACAGCGGCAGGAGTCTCAACAGCATCGACATCACCACCAAGTATATCATTGTTCTTGCCAGAACCATAGTAATACAGATTCCATTCGCCCACAACCACATAGTCGTTTGAACCTATGGTTCTGTCGAGATACATACCAATAGTTGCCACACCGTCGTTACCAACATAGAACGGAAGTTCATTAAGATAATATCCGGCATTGTAGAACGCAACGGAAGGAGAAGTACCGTCAGGCACATAAATGCCGTTGATGGTCTGTGTCTTCACACCATTCGGCACCTCATCGGCAGATGCCACACCACCTTCGGAAAGATTCATTACAGGCTTTGAGTACTTGTCCTCTGAAGTCTGGGCATAAAGAATTGTCAGATGAGTATCTACACCATTATTGATATTGTTTGCCTCTTCCTCATAACTTCCCGCACGGTAATAAGCATGAACTGTCACCTTGTAAGTACCCTCCGGCAGACCTGACAGTTTCTGACTGAGCGCGAAAGTATTCTTGTTGTAAGAAGCAGTATTCTCCTTATAACCGTTCATAGTCGTAGTAGTCCATCCCTCGATAGTGGTAGTACTCTTGTCGCCACGGGCAGGATCGAAATTATTGTTGACAATCAACTCGCTCACTTTCTGCTCAGTCTGTCCTTCAGACGCGTCGCCCATATACCAGAGTTTCCACTCACCGATAACCACATAGTCGTTAGAACCGATAGTCTTGTCAAGACGCATACCGATTGTCGATACACCGTCCTCACCCACTGTAAACTCAAGTTCGTTGAGATAGTAGCCGGCATTGTAGAATGCCACAGAAGGAGATGTGCCGTCAGGAACATAGACCCCGTTGATGATTTGTGTCTTCACACCACCCGGAACCTCATCGGCAGATGCTACACCGCCCTCAGAAAGGTTCATCACAGGCTTCTTGAATGTCTCGGCAGAGGTCTCGGCATAAAGAACGGCAAGATGAGTGTCAACACCGTTATTGATGTTGTTTGCCTCTTCCTCGTAGCTTCCGGCACGATAGAAGGCATGTACAGTCACTTTATACTTGCCTTTTGGCAGACCTGTAAGTGTCTGGCTGAGCGCGAAAGTATTCTTGTTGTAAGAAGCAGTATTCTCCTTATAACCGTTCAATGTAGTGGTTGTCCATCCCTCAATGGTAGAAGTGTTCTTGTCGCCACGAGCAGGATCGAAGTTGTTATTGACAATCATAGAAGAATAATCAACCGGATTGTCCTCGGTAGCCTTGTCGCCACCCATCTTCACAGAAACAGAGGCAGCGTTAAGGTCGGAAATAGCCTGCTGTGCAGCCTCGTTAGAATATGCGTGGTTGTCATAAGCATCCTGAGCCGCCTCAAGCACAGCCTTAGCATTGTTGATTGTCACCTGATTGGCAGTTGTATTATTCTCGATTGCCTCAGAAAGTGTTTTAAGAGCCACAGCCAAGTTTGCATAAAGCAACGTGCCTTCTTCCACATTTTCCATTGCCTTCTTCAAATCGACAAGCGCGTGATAAGCGTCCTCCGCATTCTGAGCGGCTGCTACAGCCTCGGCAAGTATGTCAAGTTCAGGTTTGCCCGCATAATTTTCCAACAATGCCTGTGCAAGAGGAAGTGTCTGAGAAATGACTTGTGCAAGCACCTCCTCATTCTTTCCACGGAAAGTGAGAGTGGCGCCGCCCGCCCAAAGACGACAGTTCTCCACTGTACGCACTTTGTTTGTCACACCAAGTTTCATGGTACCGTCTGTAACCAGACCATAGACAACTACAGGGCACAAATCCTCACTGAAAGCCTTTGAGGCATCCTCCGGCTCGTTAATAGCTGTCTCGCCAAGATTACCGGTAGGAATCTTTGTCTCGAAAGAATTGATATAAGCATAGGCAGTGGCAATCGACTCATACTCATCCGTATAGACATCACCCGGACGGAAAGCTGCCTGAAGCTTGAACTCGTACAATCCGTTCTGCAAACCGGTCAGTTCCTGATAGATGTCGCAAGCCACATTGTGCGCCTGCATAACAGGATATATGGATGTATCGCCCACAGGCCAAGTGACAGAAGCGTTTGTCACACCCTGCCAGCCTCCTGCCTCGGCAAAGCGCGGATTCTTTATCAAGTCTGTACAATCATCGCCATCGGCTTTGGCATTTGCTTTGGCATCTGTCAGAAGTTTCTCAAGATAAGCCAACTCGGCAGCGATTTGGTCAGCATCGAGCAAACCTGATTTAAGAACGTTGATGGCACCACCATTGCCATTAAAGTCTGTCTCATCGGCATCTTCCATCATGAGGTAGTCGCTCAGAAGGAACACCTCATCACTCACACTGGTTGTTGTCCCTACCCATTCGTTTGCCTCATCCACCTTAGCTGAATATTTGCCATAAACAGACACACTCTCTTTCATAGCCTTTGAAGCCACATAGAAAGCAGACAGCGACTTGGCAACATCCTCGGCAACGGACGCATTGACAAGGGCCGACTTGGCAGACTTATATGTCTCATAAACAGAAGTCTGACAGTGAATCTGCTCTTCCGCAAGCATAGACTCATAATCAGGCTCTGCGTTGAGTGCCTCGGATACGAGCAAGTTGTATGCCTCCGCCGTATTACCTATATAATAAAGGTACACATTGTCAAGACCTACCCAGTTTGCTCCTCTTACCTGCACATCGAGTCCGATTTCCAGATTGCCATCCACCACAATAGTATACAAGTCCATAGGTTTGTCAATGTCAATCTTGTCAGCCTCGACAAGTTTCTGAGTCTCGCCCGCATAGAGGTATGTGCCTCCTGAAACATTGGCAAAAGCAAGCGCGTTAAGATGATATACACCAGTAGGCATTTCTGTAGCGGAAGCAGAAATCTTGCCGACAGAAAATGCGTCCCAGTTCCAATTCTCATAATGATTGCCTGTCACACTGAAATCGGCTGCGTTATTTCCGTTGGAAGCCTGCTTGTTGCTTGCACCGGTCGTAGAAGTCCATCCCGGACATGTACCGTCATTGAAATCAGTGGCTATGCCCAAAAGAGAAAGAGCCTCTACCGGAGCACCGACTGTTGCCACAGACAATCTTGCATTCCTTATAGCTGTCTCAAGAGTCTTTGCCTGAAGCTCCATCGCTTCTGCCGTACTCTCAGTATTGTCATACATGGCTTTGGCAGCTGAAAGAACATCGGCATCCACTCCTGCCAGACTCTCAGCCTCGGCAATGCGCTCGCCAAGAACTACAGCCGCACCATACTGTTTCATGTCTGCGGTATATGCCTTATAGCTCTCAGGCTCTACAAAACACCAGGCGATATGACAGTCGGACATGGAATAATCGTCCACCTCCTCAGGGTCACACACATACAGACGGGTATCGTTTCTTGAAGGAATCACACCCAAATACGCACCGGGATAAGTGCTCGGAGTCCATTCTGAGTTCAAAGACGAGAAACCAAACCGATAGGTTCCGTCATTCTGTAACTCGAAGCAGAACAAGTCATCGCCTGTATTGCTTCCACTTTCGTCAACCCAAATTCCGTCCTGCTTAATGTAGAGAGGCAGGAAATTAGTGGAACTCTCCGCCGCATTTGTAACCAGATACGAGTTTGCGTCAGTTTCCGACTGTACAAGAATCACCTTGTGTCCGGAAGTTACACTGACACTGGCACGTGTCCCGTAATCATTGGCACCTACAAAGAAGGCACCCGCATCCTTGTTGAAAAGATAACATTCCTTGCCGACAGTAAGCGGAATGCTGGCAGGATCCGCCGGCTTCGTCCACTGTGCAAATGAAGTCATACTTACAGTCAAAGACGCCGCAAATAAAACTAATTTGTTCATTGTTGATAATTTTGTTGGTTTGATTAGATTTTGTATTGTTTACAAAGTTTGTTTCTAAAATTTATATGCGTGTACACCACACATTTCATGCAAAAATAGAGATAAAGAACAAATCTTGCAATATTTTGCGCAAGTGTTTTAGAAAACACTCCCGATTTTACTTGAAAAATCTTACAAGCCCGTTTTAATTGGAAAATGCCTGCTCTGTAAAAGTATGAATAGTAAGCCAAAGTCTCAAATCAGCAGTGCCGTTTTTATAATCAGCAGTGCTGATTTGAGGATTAGGTGCGGAGATTTTGAATAAACAGCGAGGTGGATTTGAGTTTACACAGCCCCTTCGCCATGTTTGCAGAACGAAAGAACCGTTCTTCCAAAACTGACAACAAAAGATGCCGACTGATACATGGAATGGGAAAAAACAAGAACCAAACACCGGCTTCTACATATATTTCCGCATTCATGCAAAAGAAAAGAAGGCTCAAACCGCTCATTTTACAAGAAAAGCACTCAAAAGGCGCATTTTTTCTATTTTATGAGCTTTTTCTACTTCCATGTATTGAGTTTTTTTTGTCTCTTTGCAAATAGAAATATTCAGCAAACCGAAATCCGGAATGTCCGGAGAACGAATGTTTCATCAAAAGACCAGAAATCTAAAATCATTATTGAAAATTGAAAAGATGGACAAAAGATTATTGAAATGTACATTCTGTCTGCTCTCGGCATTTGCCATGCATAACAGTCACATACAGGCATGGGGAGGCAGCGTATTGGTATCAACAGAAAACACATCCATGCTACTTCACGCAAATGACGGAGAAGACTTGCGTTTCGCCTATTTCGGTGACAGGATAGAAGAAAGCCAGATACACCAGATTCATGATGTATGGGACGGTATCAACCGTCCGGCATATCCGGCTTTTGGGAATGTCACAGGACAAGACCCCGCCATACAGGTGGTTCATGCAGACGGTAACTGGACATTGGACCTGACTGTGGACAATGTGGAAAAGAATAAAGAGAATGACGCCACTCTGACCATAGTAACTCTTAAAGACAAGGTCTATCCGTTGACCGTAAAGCTCCATTACAAGGCATACGACCATATAGACATGATAGAGACATGGAGCGAAATATCGCACACGGAGAAAGGCATCGTGACACTGAAACGCTTTGACTCCGGACACTTCATGCTCAGACGTGGTGACGTATGGGCATCGCATCTTCACGGCAACTGGGCTTCGGAGACATTTGTAACCTCCGAGCCTCTGACTCCGGGAATAAAGATGATTACAAACCTCGATGGCGCGCGCAACGCACAAAACGACCATCCGGAAGTGATGTTCTCACTCGACGGACAACCCCAGGAGAACAGCGGAAGGGTTATCGGCGCGGCATTGTGCTGGAGCGGCAATTATGCCATTCGCATGAATACCGACAACAATTTTGTACACCGCATATTCTTTGGCATCGACAATGCCTCATCCGAATACAGACTGTCGCCAAAAGAAACGTTCACCACTCCCCACCTCGCCCTCACCTACTCACAAGAAGGTTTGAGCGGAGCAAGCCGCAACTTCCATAAATGGGCAAGAAAAGGCGGAATGGTACACAACGGAAACACTGTCCGCGACATATTGCTGAACAGTTGGGAAGGTGTGTATTTCGACATTACTGAAGAAGGAATGGCTGCAATGATGAAGGATATTTCGGAACTTGGCGGAGAATTGTTCGTCATGGACGACGGATGGTTTGGCGACAAGTATCCACGCAATAACGACTCTTCTTCGCTCGGCGACTGGACTGTTGACAAACGGAAACTCCCGAACGGAATACAGGGCTTGATTGACGAGGCGCACAGAAACGGCATCAAGTTCGGCATTTGGGTAGAGCCGGAAAGTTTCAACTCAAAGAGCGAGTTGTTTGAGAAACATCCGGAATGGGCACTTCAGGCAAAGAACCGCCCTTTTAACTATGGACGCGGGGGCAACCAGCTGCTTTTGGATGTCTGCAATCCGAAAGTTCAGGATTTCATGTTCGACATGATTGACAAACTGCTGACCGACTATCCGCAGATAGCCTACATCAAATGGGACGCAAATGCCGACTTGAAGAACTATGGCTCCAACTACCTGGCCAAAGACAAGCAATCGCACATCTACATTGAGTATCATCGCGGACTTAACAAGGTACTGGAACGCATACGCGCAAAATACCCGAAAGTGGTAATGCAGGCTTGCGGCGGGGGCGGCGGACGAGTGAACTATGGTGTCATGCCTTATTTCGAGGAGTTCTGGGTGAGTGACGATACCGATGCACTACAACGCATATTCATGCAATGGGGCACATCATATTTCTATCCGTCCAACGCAATGGCACAGCACATCAGTGCCGCCCCAAACCATCAGACTGGACGCACACTACCAATCAAGTTCAGATGTGACGTGGCAATGAGCGGCAGACTCGGCATGGAGATTCAGCCTAAGAATATGACGGAGCAGGAAAAAGCGCAGTCGAAACGGGCTATCAACGACTACAAAGGCATACGTCCGACTGTACAGCTCGGTAATCTCTATCGTCTGGTGTCACCTTACGACAAGAAAGGCATAGCCTCATTGATGTACACAAATGATGACAAGAGCCGTGCTGTGTTCTTCGCATACAAGCTGGAGCATTTCATGAACCAAGTGGTGCCAAGAGTGCGCCTTGAAGGTCTCGACCCCTCACGCACCTACAAGATACGCGAGATAAATGTAGAGGTGGGCAGCAATCCATGTTTCCTTGACGGAAAAGAAATATCCGGTGCGCTGTTGATGAACACAGGCATAGAGATGCCGCTTGGCAAAGAATACGCAAGCTGCATTCTTGAGCTGACAGCCATGTAAATTCCTCTTGAGAGAGATGCAAGAAAGCGACATTAAAAAAGTCAAACCGTACAATAAAATAAAATCAAACAAAAAAATGAATAAGACTATAAAAACAACAGGAATGTTGTGTGCCTCATTCCTGCTTCTGCAAACATTGCCGCTACAAGCCAAAGATGTGGTAATAAAGAAAGGAGCATGGCGCATCACATACAAGGAAACAGGCAAAATGTTTCATATCGACTACAAGGACAACAGCAAAGGATATGTGCCAGTAATCAACGGCTCACAGCCGGAAGCGACACTCTTTACAGCCAAAGGGAAGGAGTCGAAAGTGGTGTCGAAAGACTTCGGTGTGATGAAATATGAGAAGCGGAAAATAGAAACCGCCTTTGGAAAAGGTGTGTGCCATTCGTTCACCTTCAGCCAGTCGGCTAACGAGGATGTGAGCATGACGCAGAACTTTTATGTGTACGACCAAGAGTATCTGCTCACAGACTTGTCCATAACCTCTGCTTCAACCATAGCCTCAAACTATCTTGCGCCGATATGTACAAACAGCTCATACGCGGTGTGCGTGGCAGACGAGGACAACCGTATGCTGAAAGTGCCATTCGATAATGACAGTTTCGTGCGTTATCACAAATACCATCTCAACGGCGAGATGACCTCATACGAAGTGGGAGCCGTCTATGAGGGCAAGAGTCGCAAGGGAATCGTGATGGGTTCCGTAGAGCACGACCATTGGAAAAGCGCGGTGACAATCAGTGCGTCGGACAATGGCACAGTCAACAGTCTGAAAGTATTTTCTGGAGTCGCTAACGAGGAGACACGCGATGTGATTCCCCACGGTAGAATAGAAGGAAAATCTGTCCGCTCCGCACTGATGTATATTGGTCGTCACAACGACTGGCGCGACGGTATGGAAGAATATGCGCGCGCCAATGTAAAAGTACAGCCGGGACGCACGACATGGACTGGCGGCACTCCTTTCGGATGGCAGAGCTGGGGTGTAATGTCAAGCCACAACTCTTTCGATGTGGACATTGCCGTGTCTGACTATTTCCACAACACGCTGAATCCGGGCGGATTTTGTAATGACAAAGGACTCAACATCATGAGTATAGACGCATGGGATAACCTTTCCCATGAACAAAAGATAGAGCTTTGCCGCCATTGTGAGCGCAACGGACAAATTGCCGGCATATATTGCTCGCCATTTGCGTTATGGTGGAATGAGGATATGCTTGACAATAAAATTGACAACGACAGCGAGTACACAGGACGCGACTGTGTGATAAAAGTAAACGGACAGCCTTACAAACTCGACGGAGCCTACTGTCTCGACCCGACCCACCCGGGAACCAAACGTATGATTTCGCGTACACTGAGAGATTACAAGGCGGAAGGATTCAAATATGTGAAGGTGGATTTCACAAGTAATGGTATGGTGCAGGCTGACTCGTATTATAATCAGGAAGTGAAAACGGCTGTGGAGGCTTACAACGAAGGTTTCAAGCATTTCCTTGACGAGGCAGACAAGGGAGAGCCATTGTTCATCGCCCTGTCAATAGCTCCTATATTCCCTTATCAATATGGCAACTCACGACGCATCGCATGTGATACATGGGGAAAGATAAGCCAGTCGGAATACAGCATGAATGCCGTTGGCGGAGGATGGTGGACCAATGAGTTCTACCAATATAATGACCCTGACCATCTCGTACTTGTTGGCAATGACGAGGAAAAGGAGACTGAGGGCGAGAACCGCGCACGTGTCACAAATGGAGCGGCAAGCGGAATGCTTCTTGTTTCTGATAACTATAGTATGGAAGACAAGTCGGGATGCGGCAATGCCGCACTGTCATACGAAAGGGCAAAGAAGATTCTGATGAACCGCGATGTAAACGAGATGGGCAACATCGGACGCTCTTTCCGTCCTGTTTTCGGATATAATGAATATAACGGAAACGATGGTGACGCGGAAAATTGTGTCATGCTCCAAACTGACAAATATCTGTATGTGGCAGTCATCAATTACAAACCGGAAATGCTTGAAGGGGAAATAGCCTTTGAGCGTCTCGGCATCGGCAACAATGATTTCAGCACTGTCAAAGAGTTGTGGAGTGGAAAAGAAATCAGCTGTTCTGACAAACTGACATACCGCATAGACGGAAAAGACGCGAAGATTTTCAGATTTACAATAAAGAAATAAGGTATGAACATTTTAGGAAAGAGTTATATTGCCCTCATGGCATTGGCTGCTGTCTGCGGAAACGCTTCTGCTGATGACATAATCATTGAAAACGGCAACTGGAGGCTGACTTACACGGAACAGAACCAGTCGTTCAAGCTGAACTACCGGAAAGCGGACGGAAGTTACCGCCCTGTTATCATTGCCTCAAAACCGGAAGCTGCTTATGAATATGCAAACGGTCAGGCACAGACTGTAAACTCATCCTCGTTTGCGGAAATAGAATATACAAGCACAGAGATTGAGGATGAGCAGGGACAGGGAACATGCCACACATTCGCATTCAAAAAGGCAAATAACGGAGATAACATCACCATGAGCCAGAGTTTCCGTTTCTATACAAACCATCCCTATCTGGTCACAGAGCTGAGCCTGTCGGACAATGAGCGGATATTGTCAAACTATCTCGCCCCGATTGTCACATCTTCTGAATATACGATGTTTGTCAACAACTCAAACAACCGTATGCTGAAGGTTCCATTCGACAATGACGGTTTCGGACGTTATGACAGATACAAGATTAATACAAGTATGACGTCATACGAAGTGTCCGCCATATATGAGGGAGAGAGCCGCAACGGACTGATTCTTGGCTCCATAGACCACAATCATTGGAAGAGTGCAGTAAAAGTGTCCGGTTCATCCAACGGGAAAATAAAATCTCTCAACCTCTTTTCCGGAGTATCAGACAACGGGACACGTGACGAGATTCCACACGGAAAACTTGAAGGAACAGACATTTCTTCCGCACGTATGTTTATAGGCTTCTATGAAGACTGGCGCACGGGAATGGAAGAATATGCGCGTGCCAATACACTTGTAGTTCCAAAACACGACACATGGACAGCCGGCACACCTTTCGGATGGCAAAGCTGGGGTGTTTTGGCTGAAAAGAACTCGTATGATACAGATATTGAGATTTCCGACTATTATCACGACGTGCTACAGCCGGGAGGATTCTGCAATTCAAAAGGCAATGTCATTTTCAGTCTTGACGCAAGCGATGGGATGAATCAGACAGAACATCTCAACTTCATCAAACATGCCAACAGCAACGGGCAAATGGTAGGAGGATATTCCACGCCTTTCGCCTTGTGGTGGCAGGAAAGCGAGCTTGACAACTACATTTATACTGGAACCAACGGCACCAAATATACAATGCGCGATGTGGTATTGCATGTGAACGGAAAGCCATACCAATATGACGGAGCTTTCTGCCGAGACCCTACCCACCCTTCCACAAAAAGCGACATCAATAATTTCCTGCGCTCTATGGCCACCTATGGTTACAAATATGTCAAGGTCGATTTCACAAACTGTGGCATTATCCAAGCTGACTCTTATTACAACAAGGAGGTAAAGACAGCTGTTGAAGCCTACAATGAGGGTATGGCATACTTCATCAAACAGGCAGACAAATATGGAATATTCGTAGCCCTTTCCATCGCCCCACTGTTCCCTTACCAATATGCCAACTCACGACGCATCGCCTGTGACACTTGGGGACGCATAGACCAGACTGAATACAGCATGAACGCTATCTCTTGCGGATGGTGGACGGACGGGTTGTATCAATACAATGACCCGGATCATCTGGTACTTGTAGGCAAAGGCGACCAACTGTGGAGTAGCGAAGGAGAGAACAGAGCACGGTACACCAACGGTGCCATTACCGGAATGATGCTTGTAGCCGACAATTACAGTTTGAGCGACAAGACCGGCAGAGGAAGCGCAGAGTTGTCACGCATTCGTGCCGAGAAAATTATGCTGAATAAAGAGATTAATGAAATGGCTGATCTCGGACGCTCATTCATGCCTGTGTACGGTTATAAAGAATATAATGGCAATTCCAATGGTGCCGAATCGTTTTTTATGCACCATACAGACAAATATCTGTATGTGGCTATTATCAACTATACAGACAATGTAATGAACGGAAGTATCCCTCTTGATTTGCTTGACATATCGGCATCCGAAATCCATGAGGTAAAGGAACTATGGACTGGAGAAATGCCGGAGGTATCTGAAAACGGCTTATCGTACAGTGTTCCGGCAAAAGATGCGTGCGTGTACAGATTCAGCAAGGATACAGATACGGGAATTGCAACTCCTGAGAATGCCCCGGCACAGGGCACCACTGCGCAGATTACTGTTGGAGCAAATGGTCGTCTGACCATCAATTCGCAGAACACAATGCGTCAAATCAACATTTTCAATATGCAGGGACAACTTGTACATACAGTCACGGCCGCACATTCAAAAGATATTACGATTGACTCCCCGGTATCACCATCGGCAGTAATTATTGAAATCACATATTCAAACGGAGTACAGCAACACTACAAAGTGATGATGTAAAAACACCGATGTAAATAAATTGCAAGCACTAACAGAATCATGCCTCCAATTAAAACAGGCTTTTCTGTTAGTGCTTGCTTTCTATTTATGTACAGTTTTCGTAAAGATAAGAATTATCTCAAACTCAATAAAAAGAAATCACAATCTGAATACGGATGACTGAACCTGATGGGCAATTCGCATTCCTGTACCAACCTAAATCCTGCTTTCTCATAGAATTTGTGCGCTCTAATAGTATTTCGAGGTGTGTCAAGCAAAATATTCTTGAATTTCTTACTTTTTGCAAACAATATCAGCTCGCTATAAAGTTTTTGCCCTAAATGATAAGGTTTGCCTTGATAATCTTCATAAACAAAGAAATTCTTTAACACAGCAATCTCATCGGTATATGGCATTAGACCGATAGTCCCGACAAGCTTTCCACTGTCCTTTTCCCTCGCAATTCAGAAATTGCCATTACTTTTAATGTAAGATTCCTCAATAGTCAGCAAATATGGTTGGTCATCAACGGTTAGCATCGGGCGCGTTCCATCGTTCTGAAAATGCAAAACAAGGTCTATGACATCGTTAGTGTAATTGCTCGTAAATTGGCAAATCTCTAAATTTTTCATGCTCGTTTCAAATGTATAAGTTACAAAGAATAAGTAAGTCGTAAAAATTAATTTATACTAAGCCGCATGGGCAAAATTGATAT
>JAMPEL010000049.1 GCA_023665185.1 Roseburia sp. | reverse complement strand
TGAACCCGAGAAAAGACAATTTTAAGACAAAAATTTCATAACTCGCTGATTATCAATATATCCTATTTTATGCTCAACCCTTAGTTTTTGGACTAAAACTGCGTACTTTTTGCTGAAAATATATTTAACTGATTATCAAACACTTATAAGCAAAACACTAAAAACAGGCATCAGACAAGAGCCTGAGGCAGCGGGAAATGTTAAAAATAAGGCCTTCCGCCCAAGTGACATAATGTCAAAACATCCCTTGCCAGCATCCTACAGTCCGGCAATATGCGCGGCAGAATAATTCGGAGCGGCATAAGCTCGTTTTATGTAAAGTATGGACAAGAGGTGCAATGGATGTGGAGGTGTGGCTATTCTTTCTCCAGACATTGTGCCGATGAAGTCAGAAAATAAATAATCGGCTGAAAATACAGATTTTTCACCTTATTATATGGGTCGCATTCGCTTTTTTTCTACTTTTGCCCCCTGAATAGGTGCAGAAGGCTTCGGATACAATAAAAAATCCTGTCCGCAACAGCCCTTTCGTGTATCCTGTAATCTTTTCATGGTAAAGTAAAACATACAACGATATGCAGAAGAATCTGGTGATAGTCGAGTCTCCCGCAAAAGCAAAGACATTGGAGAAATTTCTCGGCAAGGATTACAAAGTAATGTCCAGCTACGGACATATACGTGACTTGAAGAAGAAGGCATTCAGTATCAACATGGATGACTTCTCGCCGGTGTATGAGATTCCGTCAGACAAGTCGGAGCTTGTGAAAACCTTAAAGAGTTGTGCGAAAGAAGCGGAGACTGTGTGGCTTGCTTCCGATGAAGACCGTGAGGGAGAGGCCATCTCATGGCATCTGGCGCAGGTCCTCGGACTCGATGCCAGTGTGACAAAGCGAATCGTGTTCCATGAAATAACAAAATCAGCCATTCTTGCGGCCATTGAGCATCCGCGCACCATCGACCTCAATCTTGTCAATGCGCAGCAGGCGCGGCGCGTACTCGACCGCATTGTCGGATTCAAGCTGTCGCCTGTGTTGTGGAAAAAACTGAAGCCGTCACTCTCTGCCGGCCGTGTGCAGTCGGTGGCAGTAAGGCTGATTGTGGAGCGGGAACGAGAAGTGGAGAGTTTCGTGACAGAATCGAGCTATAAGGTCAGTGCCATATTTTTTGTGGGCAAGGATGGCGGCAATGAGGCCACCGGACACGCATCGGGTATATTGAAGTCGGAGCTGAACATGCGTTTCAAGACAGCCGATGAGGCGCGCTCTTTCTTGGAATCCTGCCGCGACAAGCGGTTTGTGATAACCGAAATCAGCAAGCGTCCTTTGCGCAAGACACCGGCAGCTCCGTTCACCACCTCCACGTTGCAGCAGGAGGCGGCGCGCAAGCTCGGCTTCACTGTGTCGCAGACTATGATGATTGCGCAGAAGCTTTATGAGTCGGGACGCATCACCTATATGCGAACCGACTCCGTGAACCTGTCATCGCTCTGTCTCAATGATTCCCGCAAGGCGATAGTGCAGTTGTTCGGAGAGGAATATGCCAACACGCGCCATTTCCATACCAAGTCGAAAGGCGCGCAGGAGGCGCACGAGGCTATCCGTCCGACTTACATCAGCGACCATGAGATTGAGGGCACCTTGCAGGAGCGTCGCCTGTATGAGCTGATATGGAAGCGCACCGTGGCTTCGCAGATGGCAGATGCCGAGACAGAAAAGACAACGGTGAGGATAAAGATGGAGGGCAGCGGCATGAATGTGGCCGACGCGGAGTTTGTGGCCACCGGCGAGGTTGTTACCTTCGAGGGCTTTTTGCGCGTGTATCACGAGTCGTTTGATGATGATTCGGAGGCAGACGATTCCAACAAACTGCTCCCTCCGGTGAGAGAAGGACAGTATGTGGGCTGTGGCGACATTGTGGCGACAGAACGCTTCACGCAGCATCCTCCGCGCTATACGGAGGCAAGTCTTGTGCGCAAGCTGGAAGAATTGGGCATAGGCCGTCCGTCGACATACGCGCCAACTATTTCCACGATACAGCAGCGCGAGTATGTGGAGAAAGGCGACAAGGAAGGCGAGGAGAGGACATGCACTGTTCTCACGCTGAAAGACGGCAAGATAAACGAGTGTACGAAGACCGAGTTTGTGGGCAATGAGAAGTCGAAACTCCTTCCGACAGACATAGGCACAGTGGTGAACGACTTCCTTTACCAGTATTTCCCGACAATCATGGACTATAATTTCACTGCAAAAGTGGAGAAGGAGTTCGATGAGATAGCCGATGGCGATAAAGAGTGGAAGGATGTGCTGCATACCTTCTATGAGCAGTTTGAGCCGATGGTGGAGAAGACACTCAACGACAAGACCGAGCATAAGGTGGGCGAGAGAGTGCTCGGCACCGACCCTGCCAGTGGCAAGGAAGTGTCGGTGAAAATCGGAC
This sequence comes from Roseburia sp., assembly GCA_023665185.1. Lineage (GTDB taxonomy): Bacteria > Bacteroidota > Bacteroidia > Bacteroidales > Bacteroidaceae > RGIG8745. The sequence goes on along the minus strand of JAMPEL010000049.1, from coordinate 20,192 downwards.
GCTTCGGTCCTGTCGTACAGATAGGCAGCTCCTCGGACGAGGACAAGCCGCGTTTCGCGCAGCTGAAGAAAGGACAGAGTATTGCCAGCATCACTTTTGAGGAGGCGATGGACTTGTTTAAGCTGCCGCGCACACTGGGCGAGTATGAGGGTAAGACTGTCAATGTGGGTTCGGGACGTTTCGGACCATATGTACAACATGACGGCAAATATGTGTCGTTGCCAAAGGGCATGGACCCTATGGACATTGACATTGAGAGTGCCGTCTCGCTGATTGAGGAAAAGCGTAAGCAGGAGCAGGAGCGGCACTTGAAATGCTTTGACGAGGAGCCGGAGCTTGAGATACTGAACGGACGCTACGGTCCTTATATCTATTATAAAGGCGCGAACTTCAAGTTGCCTAAGACCGTGACCGACCCGAAATCGCTGACCGTCGAGGAGTGTATGGACATCATAAAGGCACAGGCGGACAAGCCTAAGACCACAAGAGGCAGGAAAAAGAAATGACGGACGCGGCAAGAGCACTGATTAGGCTCGGCGGCTTCCGGACAGATGACCACTAAATAAACATATAGAATGCAACGTATCATACTTATTGGATATATGGGTGCCGGCAAAACTACGGTTGGAAAGGCTTTGGCACACGATTTGGGACTTGAGTTTTTCGATTTGGACTGGTATATAGAAGACCGTTTCAGAAAGAAAATACCGCAGATTTTCGCCGAGAGGGGCGAAAGCGGCTTTCGTGAGATTGAAAGAAACATGCTGTATGAGGTCGGAGAGTTTGAGAACGTGGTCATATCGGCAGGAGGAGGCACACCGTGCTTTTTCGACAACATCGACTATATGAACAGGCAGGCTGACACGGTCTACCTCCATGCCCCCGTCGATGTGCTGTTCGCGCATCTGATGATGGGCAAGTCGCAACGTCCGTTGATAGAAGGCAAGACACCGGATGAACTGAAGGCATATATTGAAAGCTCGCTGGCGGGACGCGAGAAGTTCTACCGCAAGGCACGCTACATGGTGGATGTAGAGGTGATAGAGCATAGAAGCCAGATACAGGCTTTAGTAGACAAAATAAAAGAGACAATAGCAACAAAAAACTAAGACAGAAAATTAATTTTCGGTTCTCACAAGTTCCGGTGGCGGGGCATGGCAAACGGACAATGGATGAGGCATGTCGCTGCCATTGGGCATAGGGTGTTTCCTGTCGCGCGTGCGGTGCCGTATTGCCTTTTATTCTGCAAGCAGGCGGCTTGTGAGAGCGGATGAAGTTTCACCAAAAACCATTTCAGAAGAAGAAAATGAGAAAATGGCGTATTGAAGATTCTAACGAATTGTACAGCATTACAGGCTGGGGTACTAATTATTTCCACATCAACGACAAGGGACATGTGGCTGTGACACCGAGGAAAAACGGGGTGGAGGTCGACTTGAAAGACGTTATGGACGACCTTTCGCTAAGAGATGTCTCAGCCCCCGTGCTTGTCCGTTTCCCGGACATTATCGACAACCGTATCGAGAAAACTGCCACGTGCTTCTCGCGAGCCGCAGAGGAATATGGATATAAAGGGCAGAACTTCATCATTTATCCGATAAAGGTGAACCAAATCAGTCCTGTGGTGGAGGAGGTAATCAGTCACGGACAGAAATTCAACCTCGGTCTGGAGGCAGGCTCAAAGCCTGAGCTTCATGCCGTGCTTGCCGTAAACATGAACTCCGATTCGCTGATTATCTGCAACGGATACAAAGACCAAAGCTATATCGAGCTTGCTCTCCTCGCACAGAAAATGGGGCGCAGGGTATTCATTGTGGTAGAGAAATTCAATGAGCTTGAGATAATCACGGAAACTGCCAAGAAACTCAATGTACGTCCGAATATAGGCATCAGAATAAAACTTGCCGCCTCGGGAAGCGGAAAATGGGAGGAAAGCGGAGGCGACGCCAGCAAGTTCGGACTTACCTCGGGCGAGTTGCTCACCGCTCTTGACTACATTGACAGCAACGGCATGAAAGACTGTCTGAAACTCATCCATTTCCATATTGGCAGCCAGATAACCAAGATACGGCGCATACAGAACGCTTTGCGCGAGGCCTCACAGTTCTATGTGCAGCTCCGCAAGCTGGGCTACTCCGTAGAGTTTGTCGATTGTGGCGGCGGACTGGGTGTCGATTACGACGGCTCCCGCTCTTCCAACAGCGAAAGCTCAGTGAACTACAGCATACAGGAATATGTCAATAATTGCGTGTACACCTTTGTGGAGGCAGCCAATAACAACGACATTCCTCAGCCGAACCTTATTACGGAAAGCGGCCGCTCGCTTGCCGCGCACCATTCGGTGCTGATTTTTGAGGTGTTGGAGACGGCAGAGCTTCCTGCCATGCCTGAGGAGTTTGAGGTGAAGGACACAGACCATGAGCTGGCAAAGGACTTATATGAGATATGGGATAACCTGTCCACCCGTTCCATGCTTGAGGGATGGCACGATGCGCAGCAGATACGCGAGGAGGCTCTTGACCTTTTCGCACACGGACTTCTCGACCTCCGCACCCGTGCGGAGATAGAGCGGATGTATTGGGCTGTGGCGCGCGAGATAAACGTGCTTGCACATAGCATGAAGCATGCGCCTGAGGAGTTCCGCTCTCTCGACAAGCTTTTGGCAGACAAGTATTTCTGCAATTTCTCATTGTTCCACTCGCTGCCGGATTCTTGGGCAATCGACCAGTTGTTCCCTATCATGCCGATACAGCGTCTGAACGAGTATCCCGACCGCAATGCTACATTGCAGGACATAACTTGCGACTCTGACGGCAAAATCACAAACTTCGTGACCAATCAGAACGTGTCGCACATTCTTCCGCTCCATTCGCTCGACAGAAAGAAAGGACGCTACTATATAGGTGTGTTCCTTGTCGGTGCGTATCAGGAGATTCTTGGCGACATGCACAATCTGTTCGGCGATACAAATGCAGTGCATATCACAGTCGACAGCGAGGGCTACAAGATAAACAATATCATCGATGGCGAGACGGTGGCTGATGTGCTCTCTTTTGTACAGTATGAGCCGAAGAAAATGGTCCGCTCGCTTGAAATATGGGTCAAGCAGTCTATCAAGGAAGGCAAAATCACGCTCGATGAGGGTAAGGAGTTCTTGTCTACCTACCGTTCCGGACTGTATGGATACACTTATTTGGAATAGAATCCTTTTTGCTCCGGCAAAATCATAGGAAATGATGGCGGTAAGCCTCGGTACACAGACTTTTCATTGTGGACAGAATGCGCGGATGAAAATGCTTTTTTCAGTCCTGCGGAGTGTCGGGAATGAAAAATCTGTGTATTTTCTGTGTGCTGGAATCGAAGAATCTTTATATTTGCAAGATGAGAATAGCATACGATGCAAAACGGCTGTTCAACAATTTTACCGGACTCGGGAATTACAGCCGTACAACGATTGACATACTTTCGGAGAATTTTCCTGAAAACGAATATCGGTTGTTCACTCCGAAAGTGAAGAGGAATGAGGTTACGGAACCATTTCTCGGCAACAAGTCGTGTGTGGTTGTTGAGCCGCCAAAAGGAATGCCGGGAAGCGTATGGCGCACTTTCAGCGAGATTTATGACATAGCCCGGGAAAGTACGGATATTTTTCATGGACTCAGCCATGAGATTCCGTTCGGACTGCGCGCCCGTGGTGTGCCCTCTGTGGTGACAATGCACGATGTGGCTTTCAAGACATTCAAGAAGATGTACCATTGGCACGACCGTATCATTTATGATGCGAAATTCAGATATTCGTGCAGGAATGCGGACCACATTATCGCCATCAGCGAGTGTACCAAGCGCGATGTGATGCGTTTCTACAACATTCCGGAGGAGCGCGTAAGTGTCGTCTACCAGCCGGTACACCGCATGTTCTATTCTCGGATGGGCAGGGATGAGGCCTACAGACACCTTGCCGCCGCACGGTTCTCACAGCCGCTTCCTTCTGATTTTATGCTTTATGCAGGTTCTATCAACAGCCGGAAGAACCTTCTCGGTATAGTCAAGGCGATGGAATTGTTGCCGGAAGACATTCGCTTGCCGCTGGTCATTGTCGGAAATGGCAGGGAATATAAGCGCGAGGTGTTGGGCTACATTGCCTCGCATGGCATGGAAAGGTGGTTTGTATGGCCTCAGGAGCGTGTCAGCGACAAGGCATTGCACGCACTCTATACACTGGCAAGGGTGTTTGTGTATCCTTCGTTCTATGAAGGGTTCGGACTCCCGGTTGTTGAGGCTATGCTTAGTGGGTGTCCTGTTGTGACAAGCAATGTGTCCTCGCTTCCTGAGGCAGGAGGTCCTTCCTCGCTTTTTGTCAGTCCCGATTCCACAGAGGAGATAAGTATTGCGCTTTCTGTGGCAATATCCGATGATGGGAAGCGTGCCTCCATGATTGCCGGCGGACTTGAATATGCGGCGCGCATGTTTGAACCGTCTGTCATTGCGGCGCAGTTAATGAAAATATATCACACAACAATAGAGAATTTTTCTTATGGCAAATTATGATATACGTCCCTTGCAGCTTCGTCTGCTCGATATTCTGATGGTCATCCAGCAGATGTGCGAGGAGCACGGATTGAGGTATTATCTTGTCGACGGCTCGCTTATAGGGGCCGTGCGCCACAAAGGATTCATTCCGTGGGACGATGACATGGACATTTGTATGCCTCGCGAGGATTATGAGAAGCTCATACGGCACAGCAAGGAGTGGCTTCCAAACCGATATGAGTTTGTGTGTTTCGAGAACGATCCGAAATATCCGCTGCATTTCGGCAAGATACAGGATGCGGGCACAACGTTGATTGAGCGTCCCCACTTGTACTATCTCGGAGGAGTGTATGTCGATATTTTCCCTATCGACGGTGCGCCGGAGGGAAGTCTGAGGCAGCACATATACCAATGGAGGTACAAATATCTGACCAAAGCCCTCTATTTTCTTTTCAGAGACCCATACCGCCACGGGCACGGTCCCTCGTGCTGGATACCGCTTCTTGTGCGCCGGATGTACACGTTGCCGGAGTTACAGGCGAAAATCAAGCGTCATATGATGAAGTACGATTTGCGCACAAGCCGTCTTGCCGCCGTGAACCACAACGATGGTTTGGGCAGTATGGTCGATAAGGAACAGGTGCTTGGAGAGCCTACACCAGTCGAATTTGAGGGAAAAATGGTATGGGGAATGAAAGACAATGACGCTTACCTGACGCAGTTGTTCGGCGATTATATGACTCCGCCGCCGCCCGACAAGATTCACCAGCACAATTTCTTCTATATGGATTTGGAGAAACCTTACCGGGAATACAAAGGATAGCGGAAAGATGCACCGTCCTGGCTGCATGACGGTTTGCCGCAGCTGATATTTGAGATTGTCGCTGTCCGTATTTGAAAATGATGCAATGAATGCCTGTGAGCGTCACACGGCATTCATTGCATTTTTGTATAAGGTCTGTTCCATTTACTGTTTATATGAGAACCAACGGGTGATATAATCAAGAAAAAGACGCAATATCCTTATTTTTCCTTTCTGTATGATTCTATTTCATCTTTTGTATAAGTTCTTTCAGTTCGGAAGAGGATATGCCGTCAGTACGTGGCAAAGTCATCACCTCGCGTCCGTGTTTCTTGCAGAACTCCACCGCCTTCATGAATCCCTCGTGGTTCTGGTCCGGACCTTTGGCGAACAAGTCGAAGTCCACCTCCTCCACGATTTTGTCTACGGAGTCGTACACAACCACCTCATCCACATAGCGTATGGAGCGCACCATGTAACATCTTTCTTCCGTGGAGTATACAAGTTGTGCCTCCGGCTTGTATTTCTTGACGACAGCCGAGTCCTGTACTGCCACAATCAGATAATCTCCCATTGCCTTCGCTTTGCGGAACAGCTCGATATGCCCTATGTGGAGAAGGTCGTATACACCCACGGTAAGTATTTTCTTCATATTTCTTTATTCTGAATGTACTGCTGAAAAAACTTCAACATGCAAATTTAGACAAAATTGGTGAGCTTTCGCAGCGGCAAGTGAAGTATTTGCCTTTCTTTCATGTAAAGACAGGGCGATTAGTGTAAAGTAATTGGCTGTCACAGGATTCTTTTTCGGATATTTGTCATTATATTTGCAAGGTGTATATTAAGTGGAAAACGATGAAAAAGAAAAGAGAGATAAAGCATATACTTGTGATACGTTTCCGCCGTGTGGGCGACTCTGTGCTTTCTATGGCTCTGTGCCACAGCCTCCGCCTGACATTTCCTGAGGCGGAAATAGATTTTGTCATAAACAAAGGCATACATACTCTTTATGAGAACCATCCCGATGTGGACCGCGTGATTACTTTTGACGATAAGGAAAACCACAGCGTACCGAAATATTTGGGGAAGGTTTGGAATGTGATGCGCTCTACCCATTACGATGTGATAATCGACATGCGCACCACGGTGAAGACCCTTTGGTTCAGTCTTTTCTCCTTGACCACTCCGTTCCGTATCGGCTGCAAAAAGAATTACGGCGGTGGCATTCTGTCACACAGGGTAGACAACCATGCCTCGGGCACAGGCGACCGAATCAGTCAGAATCTGATGCTGATGGACCCTCTTGCCGAAGTGGCTCCGCTGAGAAAAAGCCGGGAGTTCAGGCTGTATGTCGATGAGGCGCGGAAAAGACATTTCCGCGAGTATATGGAAAGCAGGGGCATTGACTTCTCGCGCCCTGTCATCATGGCGACAGTCACAGCCCGCTTGGAATATAAAGTGTGGCCTAAAGACCGGATGAAAGCCATTCTCCGGAAGATAATGGACTGTTATGACGCGCAGATTATATTCAATTTTGCGGGTAAGGAGCGTGAGATGGCATTGCAGTATCACAGAGAGCTGGACAATGACGCGCGTATCTTTACCAATATCGAGGCCAACTCGCTGCCCGACTTGTGCGCTTTGCTGTCGAACTGCCATTTCTTTTTCGGCAACGAGGGCGGGCCGCGCCACATCGCCCAGTCGCTCGATATTCCTTCCTATGCCATATTCCCGCCCAACGTGGCGAAGCAGACTTGGCTGCCCGATGAGGGAGAGCGTTTTGCCGGCATCAGTCCCGACGATTTTGTGCCGCTGTACAGGCAGATTGCGGAGAGCATGGATTATTCGCAGCGGATGGGGCTTATTACTGTCAATGCCGTGTGGGAAGGACTTGACAAGATGCTGAGTCGGCATCTCTAATCCCGGCAGTTTGCCGGGCAAGCGCGATGTTTCTTATATGGAAAATCGCGCTTATTATATGTCTTTACAACAGAAAATTCATAAACAGAAATCACAGGACAATATGGGTAAATATATCTTTGAGTTGAAAATGAAGGTGAGAGACTATGAGTGCGACCTTCAGGGGATAGTGAATAATGCCAACTACCAGCATTATATAGAGCACACGAGGCACGAATTCTTGTTGAGCCACGGAGTGAGTTTTGCCCGGTTGCATGAGCAGGGCACTGACGCGGTGGTGGCAAGGCTCAACATGCAGTTCAAGACACCGCTCAGAAGCGGAGACGAGTTTGTGTCGAAGCTGTGGCTGAAGAAAGAGGGAGTGAAGTATGTGTTCATGCAGGACATATACCGTCTGCCCGACATGAAGATAGCCATAAAGGCGCAGGTCGATACCGTATGCCTTGTAAACGGCAGGCTTTCCGAGAGCGAGGAACTCGATTCCGCCTTCTCGCCTTTTTGGACCGCCGATTGAATTTTTGTCATTATCTTAGCAAAACGGGGGAATGAGCGATAAAGAAACGATTTGTACAATGGCTCTTGCCAGAGTGAAGAGCCTGAGTCTGAGCAATGCGCAGTTGCTCTATCGCAGTATGGGCACGGCTGAGGCTGTGTTTGAACACAAAGACCATATACGCGATTGTGTGCCCGATGCCACAGACCGCCTTGTTGCCGCCTTGAAGAATACCGACGAGGCGGTGAGGCGCGCCGAGGCGGAGATGGAATTTGTGCAGAGGAACAATATACGCTGTCTGTGCATGAACGACAGCGAGTATCCGCAGCGGCTCAAGGAATGCGGTGACGCACCCTTGTGCCTGTTCTATTGCGGTACGGCCGATTTGAATGCCGTGCGCACAATAAGCATTGTCGGCACCCGGCGGTGTACGGAATATGGCAAGGACTTGTGCCGCAATTTTATTGCCGACCTAAAGCGTTGCCAGTCCGACATACTGGTTGTCAGCGGACTGGCATACGGAGTGGACATTCATGCGCACAGGGCAGCCATAGAGAATGGCATGGATACAGTCGGTGTGCTTGCCCACGGTCTGGACATGATTTATCCCTCGGCCCACAGGCAGACAGCGGCGCAGATGGTGAGGCAGGGTGGTTTGCTGACAGAGTACATGAGTTCGACCGTACCCGACAAGGGCAATTTCGTGAGGCGCAACCGTATTGTCGCCGGCATTTGCGATGCGACCGTTGTGGTAGAGAGTGCCGCCCACGGTGGCGGACTGATAACAGCCGAGTTGGCGGAGTCCTATCACCGCGATGTCTTCGCTTTCCCAGGCCGAGTATACGATGAGTATAGCGAGGGGTGTAACCGTCTGATAAAAGACAACCGGGCAGTGCTGATACAGTCGGCGGAAGACTTTGTCAGTGCCATGCGTTGGGACAATCCTCAGTCGGCAAAGAAAGAACCCCGGCAGCAGGAGCTTTTTATTGAGCTTACTGCCGAGGAACAGCTTATTGTCGATGCCTTGCGGCGGGTAGACGACAAGCCTATTAATCAGATAGTGGTGGAGAGCGGCATTCCATACAGTCGGGTGAGCGTGCTGATGTTTGAGCTGGAGATGAAAGGAGTGGTGATACCTATAGGTGGAGCCAGATACCGCCTTTTGCGCCGTTGAGCGCGTTAGTACAAGTCTTTTGTGGGGTGTTTTGGTAACTCTTTCGTTACAGCCATTTGTTTCTAATTGCTTCCGCGCCTGTTTTTATGCTTATAAATCCGGCAACTTTCTGTACTAATCATATAGGTGCTCTCTACAGACGCTATGTGTAATATCCATCAAATGTACCTGCAAAACATACAGAGTTGTTTGTTGGTTTTTTAATGTGAAATATCTGTCAAATGCGTGGTAAATGTATCAAAAAGTCTCGGAATGTAAGTAATAGCATGCTTTTTGTGATAAATGATATGTTAAAATCCGACCCTCGTAGAATCGCTCAAAATGAGCCGGACCTTACCTCGGTTGCATTTGTGCGATTCTACGAGGCTTTTTTGTTGCTGAAAGTCATTTGCGAAAACAAGTTAATTTTGGTCTTGAAAAGATACATTTATTTACATTAGAGCGTGTTTTTGCCGAAATTAGAGTACTGTGAAAATAAAACTCGTGCGCCTTGTGATTTTTTGGAATGTACCTTGAAAATTTATTTTCAAGGCGCACGAGTTTTGAAACGTCCTTGTTTCGGGTTAAAACCGCGCATATTCTACGGCAATCTTTAATTTATGTTTACAGACAGTTTTATGTGTCTTTCCAAACAGATTTTGATTTTGAAGGCGAAAAACAATGGTTTTGTATGGATTTTATCATAATGGACTGATTATCAGTATATTCTATTTTGACTCAAACGCTTGGTTTTTGAGCTAAAACTACACCTTTTGGGCTGAAATTGTATCTACTTGATTATCTGGTGTTTAGCGTGATGCGGGATGAGTCCGTGTACATTCCAGAGCAAAAAGAATACCTGAAATGTTAAAATTGAGTTTTCTCCGCCAACTGACAAAATGTCAATTTGTTGTTCCGTACTGCCTGCTTAAAAACAGTCATGATTCCGCTGTCTGAAAGGGAGACTTTCCGATTGCGGTGTTTCTTTCCATCCGTAAAAAAAGATTTTTATCCCGAACTCACGTCTGTAAATACGGCATTCAATAAAAAAATAGAGCATTTGAATTTAAACTATTCAACCCTTATTATGTCTATATTTCTACAAAATCTATTCAGCAACCATATAACGGATACTCAATATGCACACGAAGGTCATATCCGCTATCCTCACTGTTGCGTTTGCGACAGTTGCAGAGGCGCAAAACTACTTGTATATATGTAAGGAAAAACAAGCTACAGCCATAGAAATAAACGGTATAAACGAACTGAGATTCTCTGACGACAAAAGTAGTGTCAATATTGCAGGTACGGAATATCTCCTTGCCGATGTGGACAGCATCTGCTTCAAAGAGCCTGTATTTCCCACAGAAGAGGAGAGGGAAGAGGATAGTGACGGGAAGGTACATATTGTTTTTGCGGAAAATGCGGTGACAGTAAGCGTTCCTTCAGCGATTCAAGGAATTACCTACACGACAGAAGGGGCGAACCTCATTCTCAACTCGGCAAACACAACAGAAGACATTGTTTATGAGCTGGAGGGTACCTCGTCCGACGGCTCGCTGACTTACTATGGAAATTACAAATGCACATTCATTCTTAATGGGTTGTCTCTGACAAGCCAGACAAAAGGAGCATTGGACATAGAGTGCGGAAAGCGCATTGCGATAGAACTTGCCGAGGGCACGGAAAACATGCTCTGCGACGCGCCTGACGGCACTCATAAGGCTTGTCTGTACACAAAGGGTCATGCCGAGTTCTCAAAGAAAGGAAGACTCACAGTGACCGGACGTACGAACCATGCCATAAAGACCAAAGAATATTGTCTGATTAAGCAGACAACCGGAAATCTGACTGTCAATGGCGCAGCCGGAGACGGCATACATGCAGGACAGTATTTCAAGATGAACGGCGGAACCGTCATAATTAAGAATGTCGCCGGAGACGGTATACAGGCAGAAATCACTGACGACATAACAGATGAGCAAAACGGGCAACTGCTTGTTTACGGAGGATATTTGGACATAGACATTACCGGTGAGGAGAAAGAGGGCATCAAAAGCGACTCGCTCATGACTTTCGCGGGCGGAGAAATCAGATGCAATATCAGCGGCAACGGCTCTAAGGCCATAAAAGGCGGAACTGACATTGTTATAGAGGACGGCACATTCAACCTGACAGTCACCGGAAGCTCCACCAAGACTTCAAATCAAGGACGTCCCGGAGGCGGAGGGGGATGGGGCTGGAACAGACCCGGATGGGAGGACAGCAACGATACATCCGGTTCCAATCCTAAAGGTATTAAGGCACAGGGGAAAGTGGTGATAAACAATGGTGACATTACTGTCAATACCACTTCTTCCGGTGCCGAGGGCATAGAGGGAAAGAATGCTGTTGAGATAAACAACGGAAACATATATGCCAAGACATACGACGATTGCATCAACTCGGGCGGACAGATATTGTTCAACGGCGGGCGCACGTTCTGCTGGGCTACAAATAATGACGCTATCGACTCCAACAGCAATCAAAGCGGCGCCATCACCATCAACGGCGGAATTGTGATTGCTGCCAGTGCCGCCGGTTCTCCGGAAGAGGGCATGGACTGCGACAACAGTGCGATAAAGATTGGCGGAGGCTATCTGTTCACTATTGGCGGAGCACAAGGCTCGGCGCCAAGCGTGCCCACATCAGCCACTGCCATACAGCCGACAGCCCTGCTCCGTTCCGTCTCCCTGACGGCAGGAGAGTATCTTTCCGCCTTCGATTCGGAAGGAACCACGCTGTTCACGCTCAAGATTCCATTTACAATGAGCAGAAGCTATTCTCTCGTTTCATGCCCGCAATTTGTAAAAGGAAGCAGCTATCAGCTCAAAACCGGCACCAACGCGCCTGCTGATGCCGAGGATGAATGGAATGCCTTCTATATAGGCGGCACGTCTTCTGCGTCCGGCACAAAGAAAACAGTCACGTTCTCATCCAACTATGTGGCACAATAAGAACTATTGTGATACAGTCCGGATACAAAACGACTCCCCAAAGCTCGTAGGCAAGCTTTGGGGAGTCGTTTTGTATAAAAGTAACAGCCGGAATATTCTATTTCAGCAGCGAGGCATAAAGTTCGCAATAGGATTTTATGTGCTTCTCATAACTGAAGGAGAAAGCATACTCTTTTTCCTCTTCCATTCTCTTCCTGTCATCATAAAAACCTGGAAGAGTGGATTGTACCTTTTCTACCATCGATTGCGTTGTCAGGCTGTCCCATACAAAGGCATATCCGCCGCCTATCTCGGGCAGGCACGTATAGTTTGACACATACACCGCGCGTCCGAACTGCATGGCTTCTATTACAGGCAGGCCAAAGCCTTCGCACATGCTCGGAAACAGAAAGGCTGCGCAGTTTTTGTACATCCATACTTTCTCCGCCTGCTCTATTGGGCCTGTCAGGAATACGTTTTTCAACTGCTTTTCCTCTATCTGCCTTCTTATCTCATCAGCATAGTTGAAATGGTCGTCTCCGCAGATAAATAAATCATGCTCGGGAAACGATTCCATCACGTCAAGCAATATATGAAAGTTCTTTTTCCTGCGTATCTGTCCTATTGTAAAGAAGAACGGACGTCCGGACACAAAAGCGGGCTTCTCAGCCTCACATCCGTCAATACGCTCCACACCGTTGTATATGACTTGTATGTCCTTGCCTTTCAGGCTCAGGTGCTTTCTTACTTGTTCTGCCACATAGTGTGAGATGGCCACCACAGCGTCCGCCTGATTGATACGGTGCTGCAAAACCATCAAGTGTTTAAGCTGACGCAACCTGTTCTTTTCTGTCATGAAATTAAGGTCGTGAATAGTCAGCACATATTTCGTACTTCCGTAAATCCTTCGCGTCTTCTGCTGTTGATGGATTGAATGCCACAAGTCTACCTTCGGCAGCGTCCACGGACAACGCTTGTTCAGTTTGGGACGCACATTGACTTGCTCCACAGTCTTGCCGAATGTCCCGCTGAAATGCTCAGGCAACAGAAATACAAATCTGATACCGTCAATCAGGCACTGAGAATACAAGGCGGCATAGTTCTTGGCTATCTGCCCGAATCCGCAAGTCGTATGGTTGATGTCCCGCAAATCTAAAAGAACTTTTTTCATCTCCCTTTACTTCTTATGTTTTTTCTTAAATGAATGTTTCAAGTCATTCCGGTGCTCAAAAGCCTCTATCTTCTTGCGCACATAGTCCACGCACTTCTCTTCATCCCATCCGCGCCGACGAGCGTATGCGGCCACCAGTCTCGCGCTTACGTCAAAACGGTGCGTCATGCGCATCATATTTCTCAGACATTGGTTGTTCGATGGATTATCGACAAAATGCGAGCGGTTGGTGTCTATCAAGGAAAAGGAGTATTTTCCGCCTGTCTCCTTGCGATACAGAATGTTGGAAAGGTTCAAATCGCCGTGCAGAACACCTTTCCGGTGCAACGAGACAATGAAATCCACCAAGCGCGCAGTAAGTTCCTCCGTGTCTTGGAACGAAGGGGAAAGAAGCACGTCACACGAAGCGCGGTTGTCTTCCGTCGATACAAAAAAACTGCTTGAAAAAAATCCCCTTTGATATATCTCTATAAAAGCTATTGGTTTCGGTGTGTCAATTCCTTTCTCCAAGAAACGGGCTGCAAAGCGATATGCCCGTTCCGCTTTCGATTTCCTATAAAATGAATAGGCGAAACGCTGTATAAAGTTGGGAATCTTATACCTCTTGACAATGAGGTTGGTGTCGTTGTCGTCCATACGGAAGCGTTTCACGACATTGCGTTTTGAATATATCGTCTGTCCGTTGGTGTCGAAAATATCCGGAAGAGTGGAAATGAAATGACTGTATTCCTTAAAATCGGGATTGACTACTATTCTGCGCTTGTTTATACACATTTCCTGCAAACTTTTTATCATACGGTCATTTGTCATGCCCCGCATAATATGTCTTAAACCATGTTATGAACTGCCCGATACCTTCGTGAAGCCCTACTCTCGGCTTATAACCAATTTCTTGTTCCAGCTTTGTGGTGTCGGCATACGTCTTGCACACATCGCCCGGCTGCATAGGCATATAAATCTTCTCTGCCTTCCTCTGAAGATTATTCTCTATTTCAGCGATGAAGTCCATCAGCATCACCGGACTTCCGCAACCGATGTTATAAACCTTATAAGGAATTTTATTGAGACAGTCGCTTGCCACCGGCTCTTTGTCGAGCACCATCACCGTACCGTTTGCAATATCATCAATATATGTGAAGTCACGCATCATATCTCCGTTGTTGAAAACCTTGATAGGCTCTCCATTGCTAATGGCATGGGCGAAGAGCATCGGTGCCATGTCAGGACGTCCGGCAGGCCCGTAGACAGTGAAGAATCTCAGTCCTGTACACGGTATGCCATAGAGTTTGCAATAGGCATGAGCCATCAGCTCATTGCTTTTCTTGCTTGCGGCATAAAGGCTTACAGGGCTTATTACCACATCGTCCTCGCTGAACGGCACTTTCGTGTTCATGCCGTAGACCGAACTGGAGGAGGCATACACAAGATGCTTGATATTAAAGTTGCGGCAACACTCCAGCATGTTCAGAAATCCCACCCAGTTGCTCCGCATGTAAGCATAAGGGTTTTCTATCGAATAGCGTACACCGGCCTGTGCTGCAAGGTGTACCACTTTGTCAAAACCCATCTCGTCGAACAACAAGTCCATTGCTCCCTTGTCCTCAATATCCAGACGGATAAACGTGTAGTTCGGGTATTTGGAACTCATAATGCGGTGTCCGAACCTGAAGTTGTCAGACTCTGCCGTGATGCCCGCCATACGGAGCCGATAGTGCTTCAGCGCAGGCGAATAATAATCATTGATGTTGTCAATCCCTACCACCTCGTCGCCTCTTTCGGCAAGCAGTTCCACACAGCGGCTTCCAATAAACCCAGCAGCACCGGTCACAAGTATCTTCATAATCCTGCTGTCTTACTTTTTATTCTGCTCAAGGTAATTTATGATATTCTCGGCCACCAATCTCCAGTCGTAGTTGAGAATGTGTTTCCGCGCATTCTCTCCATATTTTCGGCGCAGAGCCTCATCTTTGTACAGTTTCTTGATGTGGCGGCGGAAACAGAATCCCCAACGTGCCGTGCGTATGCCGTTCACACCGTCCTCCAACAAGTCGAGTGTACCCGCCTTTGTGGATATTACAGGCAGTGCACATGCCATAGCCTCTGCTACCGTATTGTTCCATCCGGAATATTTTGGATTCTCGGCGGACACAAAACAATCGGCGCGTCCGAACAGTTCCGAGTTCTTGCTGAAAGGATGGTTGAGAACAAACTCATGAGGACACTTGCACGTGAATTTCTTTATTTTCTCCATCGCCTTGTCTCCGGTAGGCGAATCGAACAGCAGCAGTTTGATGTTATATCCCTGTGCATAGAGCTTCTCGCAGGCACTCACCACGTAATGGGTACCTTTCACGCGCTCTGAGAGTCTGCCATATCCCATCACCACAAAAGGGCGGTCGCCGACCCGATAGTCGGTCTTCGGAGTATAGTTTGCCACAGTGACACCTCCTACAGCCTTAAATGCCGTGCGCCCGTATTTTTTCAGGTCATATTCATATACATTGGTAGAGCAGGCAAAGACCTCCACTTCCGGATTCTTCATCAGTTTGCCCACCTTGTCGCTCTTGCGGACATGGTAAAAGATTTTATGCCTTGCCTCCGATGCCAGTACCATCGGCATGAACTTGACAGTCGTTGTCCACAGCGCGTCAAGCCTGCATGTCTCTATATCCTTGAATGTCATCATCTCGCCCCTGAAATCGAACCACTCCGGGGCTTTGGCGTCAGGAGTAAAGACGATAAATCTATGCCCCTTCTCTACAAAGATGTTGCCCAGCTCGAGAAACCGTTTCACACCTCCGTAAAGTTTTGTATGTGGCAATATAACTCCAAGTATCATAACAGAATATTTATAGTTTATTTGTTCCAGAACTTCCATATAGGCCCAAAATCTTTGGTCAATAGCCAAAGTATGGCTTTCAGATGTCCCCGGAGAATATGTTTTTTCAGTTTCGCGCCGCCCTCAAAATGTCCGATACGACTCGCATCGAACTCACAGCCTTTATAAGTAAACAGCTTTCGGAAAGTAGAAGAGGTGACTCCCCACTTCAGCAGAAACTGCATTTGCCCGCAGTTCTTCCGTATCCGTGTCGTCGATTTAGTCTCAAAATGATATACACGGCTTGCCTGCAATCCTTTCATGAAGCGTATTCCGCACAGCCACAGCTTGGCGGTAAAGTCCGGGTCGCTGTACATTCCCGGCGAATATTCCACGCTGTAGCCGCCTACAAGATCCCAGATGTCGCGATGGACGATGTTCGGCGGCAATGTAGCCCCCATCCAGTCCTTCACCTTATAATCCATGTACTCGTTCAGCAGCCTCTCCTCCTGAAATGTCTCTATTGTGTCGCCATAATCAGCCACAATTACAGACGCTCCGCGTGTATGAGGCTGTATCGTTGTGGCTGAAAGGAAAAAGCGGTTGTCGGGAAGCGACTTTATCTCGTTGTATATCACCTCGTCCCATTTCGGCAACACATACATGTCGTCGTTCAGAAACAGGATATAGTCTGTCCGCACCTTCGTGCGCATCATGTTCATGGCAAGACACACACCCACATTCTGCTCCGAATGGGTGTAGTCAAGCCCTTCCGCCATTACCCATTCAAGCGTCCCGTCACTGCCATCGTTCACATGAACTATAATCTGATGGCTGTATGAGGAGTTTTTCCGTATGCTTTCCACGCAAAGCTTCAGGAAAGCCAGATTGTTCCACGTCGGAATCACTATGGAGAAAAGCCTGCTGTCCGTTTCCGTTCTGTCCATTCCGTATTGTTTATTTTACTATGATTAATCAAATTCCATAATCCGCATCCGCCAACTTACAACGGCTGCTGTCCCGGCTCCGTTCCACCGTTCCTTCTAATCCATTCCTCTTTGGTCCTGCGCCAACGCTTGTGTGTCCACAGCCAGAGTGAGGGCACTCGCCGTATGTCCTCCTCAAGCATCCGCATATACATGTCAGTCAGCTTGAAGTCGTCAAGAAGAGCGGGATTGTCTGTCATTGGAATCATCTCACAATGATAGTATCCGCGACGGGGACGGGTCACCCGTCCGTAATAGACCATCGCGCCAAACTTCTTCGCCATCTGTTCCGTACCGGTGAACACAGCCGTATCATGATTCAGAAAAGGAGTGAAATGATGTATGCTGTTCCACTTAGGAAGCTGGTCGGAAATGAATCCCACCACTGTTTTTCTGCCTTCCTTCCTCAACTCGACAAGCCTGCGCAATGTTTTCCTCATTGGGATACACTCTCCGCCATATTGCTGCCGCAAATGCAGGAACATCCTGTCCGCCACTTTATTGTACAACGGATGGTATATCTGCGTACAATGCGCATACGGCATCCAATATTGAAGCGAGGCAATCCATTCCCAGTTTCCGTAATGCCCGAGATAGACGAACATGAAGTCCTTGCCGCTGTCGAAGCCGTCCTTCGCTGTGCCCAGTCCGCTGAACGTCATCCTTTTCCTCATCTGCTCAGGCGATATTGAGAACAGCTTCAGGTTCTCCACGAAATAATCGCACAACAGGCGATAGTAGTCGCGCTCTATGCGCCTGCGCTCCCCTTCCGTTTTCTCGGGAAAGGAAGTGGACAGGTTCTGACGGAGCACTTTCCTCCGGTACCGGACTACATAATGGACAAACGGGCTGATTATGTCTGAGAAGAGATACAGCACTCTAAAAGGAAGCAACGACAGCAGATGAAATAATATGAAAAAAAAGCGGTATGTCATTTGTAGCCTTCACGTATTTGTTAAACATGCGTTTATCCGACAATCTTGCTTATCCGAGCATACTGACTACCTTGTCCACAATCTGCTCAGGAGCAATCCCTGCCATGCAACGGAAGTCGCCGTATTTGCAGGGCTTATTGCCGTAGACTGAACAAGGACGGCACGGCAAATCCAACTGCACGACACTGCTTTCCGCCTGCCCCCAGCCCATGAACCCGGTTTTCGGATGGGTTGCGCCCCATACAGAGACTGTAGGCACACCAACGATTGATGCCAAGTGCATGTTGGCAGAGTCCATAGCAATCATCATATTCATGCGGCTCATAAGAAGCATCTCGTTATGCAGGCTTCCTAATTTGCCGCACACGGAAGTCACACCGTCCTTTTCCCACGACTCAAGCACCGCAGTCTCTTCCTTTCCCGCGCCGAACAGGAATACGCGGCATCCTTTGTCGGAAAGCATGTCAACCACCTTGCGCATACTTTCCAATGGATATATCTTGCCCTTGTGGGCGGCAAACGGAGCCACACCTATCCAAATGTCATCGTTCTGCTTGCCTCCGACCACACTCCGAACACGCGTGAGGTTTTCCTTACGGCAATCGAACGCGCGCACGAAATCCACGCTCAGCTCATAGCCCAGCTCACGAAACACGTCCGCATACCGCTCTGCCATAGGCTTCAAGCCTTCCGCCTCCAGCCCGTGACCTATCAGAGCGTGCTTGTCCGCGCGCCCTTTGTCCACGGTTGCCACTTTCGTTCCCGACATCCGGAAACAGGTTCTCAGATACTTTGTACGCAGCACATCATGCAGGTCTGCCACCATGTCGTAATGCCCCGCCCTCAGTTCCGAAAACAGCCTGTTCAGTCCCCAGATACCCTGATAGTCGGAAAGGGCAATGCCTTTCACCTCCACATTCGGGGGCATCCAGTCGAAAAAAGCGGAGAAACGACGTTGTGTCAATACCGTGACACGCAGTTCAGGATACAGGGCAGCGAGTGAGTGTATGACTGGCACAGTCATTGCCACATCGCCCATTGCCGAGAAGCGAATGATAAGAAGACGGGTCATGTTGTTCTCTTTCCGCAATGTCTTACATTTTATATTACAACCTCTGATGCCGTATTACTTCTTGTAAAGAATCGGGTTTGTACTCGGGTCGTTGTACATTTTCATTTGCTTGTACACTTTCATGTACTTTCTTCCCGCCTCAATGTCGGCTATCAGCTGGTCGATTGCGCTTGAAAGGTCTTTCTGCTGCTCAAGCAACACATTCAGCTTGCTCTGGCACTTCGCGATATGCTCCGCATCAGCGTCATCGCGCTTTGTCTGCTCTTCCATGTGATAGATTTTCAGCGCAAGGATGCTCAGGCGGTCGACTGCCCATGCCGGACTCTCCGTATTGATGGTCGCGCCCTCCACCGGCTTCACGTTCTTGTAAGTGTCAAGGAAATAGCTGTCAATCATCTCCACCAGATCAGTGCGGTCCTGATTGCTCTTGTCAATCCTGCGCTTCAAGGTCAAAGCCTCTTCAGGATTGATATTCGGGTCACGGATAATGTCCTCAAAATGCCATTGAACGGTGTCAATCCAGTTTTTCAGATACAGGTAATACTCTATTGTTCCTGCTTCATAAGGGTTGTTTACTGGTGTGTCCACATTGTCTGTCACATGATAGTCAGCGATAGCCCGCTCGAATATAGGCATGGAAAGTTGTGTAAATGTCATATCGATTCTTTTTATTATTGTTTTATGCAAATCTATATAAACTTTCTGACAAACACAACCTTTTTTCATAAATCCGAGATTTTTTTGCTATTGCCATCTGCCCGGTGGGGAATTTTGCCGGTGGGACTGGGTTTTGTCAGGAGCATGTCTGCACAAGACTGCATGAATGCAGTTCAGGCAAGGTTTGGCTTATTTTTGATTCTACGGTGGTTTTTAGTCCTTGAAATTAAAAAGGAAAAATGGAGTAATTCATGGTTCTTTCGACATTTCGTGTGATATATCTCATTTATTGCAATGTTGAGTTTTGATGCGGGTAATATTTGGAAATGTGTCCAACAGACTACTTGCTTTTTGTAAGTCTGCTCTTGACGGATGTTTTTGGTATTTTTGGCTGGCTAATTGACTTTTTGCAAGTGTGTTTTTAGTGTGCTCGGACAGACTTCCGGATTTTTTATAAGTATATGTTGTGTGTATTCTGACAAACTTCTGACTTTTTGCAAGTGTGTTTTGTGTTCTGTTCGGACAGACTCCTCCGTCGCAAAGCGACACCTCCCCTTAACTTAGGGGAGGAGCTATATACCTTGTCAATCAATCTGTTAGTTTCTCCACAAGCACGGTAACCAGGCTCCTCCCCTAAGTTAGCTAATCTTTGTACACATTTTTTTGAGGCATAGAAACAC
>JAMPEL010000048.1 GCA_023665185.1 Roseburia sp. | reverse complement strand
AGCCGCCTTTTCCATGCCCCGAAAAACAAAAATGGATTTTGAACCCGAAAAAAGATGATTTTAAGACAGAAATCTCATAACTCACTGATTATCAATACATCCTATTTTACCTCAAACCATGCGTTTTACGTCAAAAAACGCGTACTTTTCGCTGAAAATACATTTGGTTGATTATCAATGACTTATCAATAAAATCTCCAAAAACCAAGCACCGGGTCAAAGTCGATAGCCGCCCCAAATGTTAAAATGAACCTTCTTTTTCAAGTGACATAATGTCAAAACACCCTTGCTCGCATACTGTTGTCCTGCAATATGCGCGGCAGAATGGTTTCGGCTTTGGGATTATTCAAGATGCGTCCGGTCATTGTGCATCTCGACTTGTTGTCAAAGCCGAGTTATACGTATGAGTGGTGGATGGGACACAAGAAAAAAGAAGAATGTTTATCCGAGGAAAATAGACATTCTATATATATAAGAAGTATAGAACGACTCATCCGGCATTTGGAATGATACGTTCATTATTCCAAATGCCGGATGAGTTTGATATATTTGGATAATATGGAAGACATTGTATTCAAATTTGCATTTGCTTGTGGACTCTACAGAAGAATCCAAATCATCTGCAATGAATTATTTATTTTGGATTTATGCCTCTATTCCGCTGTTTTTTCTGTAAATTTGCCCCGATTTATGCCAATCGGTGTACATCCGGAAACTTTTATTGGGTAATGGTCCGAAAAGATGTACTAAAAAAGCAAAGAAAATACGAACAAGAGACTGAACTGAAACATGAAAGATTTAAGGTTAGAAGAGATTTTCGAGGAGTCGCCAAGAGAAAATTCCATTTCGCTGATTGCCAACTTCGATACGACTGAGGACAGTACGTTTGAAGTTGATTTTGATGACGAAAAGGAAATACCGGTGCTTCCGATTCGCAATATGATGCTTTTTCCCGGCACTATGCTGCCGATTAACATAAGGCGCAAGTCATCGTTGAAACTGCTCAACGAGGCGAACAAGACCAATAAACTGATTGGTGTGTTTTGCCAAAAAGATGACAATGTGGAGGAACCGGATATTGACCAGCTCTACCGCACAGGTGTGATAGCGAAGGTGGTTCGTATCCTTCAGTTGCCTGACGGTTCGAAGACAGCCTTGCTTCAGGGGTTCAACCGAATCCACTTGTGTGAGCTTCATGAGGAAATTTCTTATATGGTCGGTCATGTGAAGAACGCGCCGGAAGAACTTCCAGACAAGGACGACCCTAAGTTTACTGTATATGTGGATGCCTGCAAGGAGACTGCGGACAAGTTTCTCCGCTCTGGCGATGGTATGACGGCTGCTTCTTCGTTTGCTATCAACAATATACATAACAAGATATTCCTTGTCAATTTCATTTGCGCCAATCTGCCTATCTCCAACAATGAGCGTATCATGTTGCTGGAAGAGGATAGTTTGAGAAACCGCGCCACAAAGTTGCTTGAGATTCTGCACCGCGAGTACCAGTATGCCAAATTGAAGGCTTCAATCCAGATGCGCACGCACGAAGATCTTAGCAGGCAGCAACGGGAACATTTCCTGCAACAGGAGATGAAGAGCATCAAAGAAGAGCTGGGCGATACGGGGCAAGAGGAAATAGACAGTCTGTATGAACGTGCGGAAAAGAAAAAATGGAGTGAGGAAGTGGCTGCCGTATTCAAGAAGGAAATGGACAAACTCTGCCATATCAACGAGCAGAGTCCTGACTATAACGTGCAGTACAACTATCTTGACACGATGTTGAGCCTGCCGTGGAATGAATACACGAAAGACAACCTGAACCTTGCCAATGCGGAGAAGGTGCTGAACAAGGACCACTATGGAATGGAGAAGGTGAAGGAACGCATCCTTGAGCATCTGGCTGTGCTGAAGATGAGAGGCGACTTCAAGAGTCCTATCATCTGTCTGTACGGTCCTCCGGGAGTAGGCAAGACCTCACTTGGAAAGAGCATTGCCAAATCCATGAAGAGGCAGTATGTACGTGTGAGCCTCGGAGGATTGCACGATGAGTCGGAGATACGCGGGCATAGAAAGACCTATATCGGCGCAATGCCCGGACGAATCATCAAGAGCATGATGAAGGCGCAAAGCTCTAATCCTGTGTTCATTCTTGACGAGATAGACAAAGTGTCGCAGCAGAACTTTAACGGTGACCCTTCTTCGGCATTGCTTGAGGTTCTCGACCCTGAGCAGAACTCCACTTTCCACGACAATTATCTGGATGTGGACTATGACTTGTCAAAGGTGATGTTCATTGCAACTGCGAACAACATCGCGAATATCCCGGCACCGCTGCTCGACCGTATGGAACTGATAGAGGTGAGCGGTTACTTGACAGAGGAAAAAGTGGAGATTGCCCGCCGTCATCTCATCCCTAAAGAACTGGAGAATCTTGGTATGGCGGACTTGGGCATCAAGCTGACCAAGCCTGCTATTGAGAAGGTGATAGAGGGATATACGAGAGAGTCGGGGGTGCGCGAGTTGGACAAGAAAATGACCAAGATGTTGCGCAAGCTGACACTGAAATATGCGAAGACATCGGAACTGCCTAAGCGGGATTTGAAGCCGGAGGATGTGGAGACTTATCTTGGTCCTGTGGAATACACGCGTGACAAATATCAGGGCAATGACTATGCGGGAGTGGTTACTGGGCTTGCCTGGACAGCTGTCGGTGGCGAAATTTTGTTTGTGGAAACCAGTCTCAGTCGTGGCAAGAGCGGCAAACTGACTCTTACCGGCAATCTTGGCGATGTGATGAAGGAGTCGGCTGTGCTTGCGTTGGAATATCTGAAAGCTCATGCCGACAGGTTGGGCATCGACAGCCGTATCTTTGACAATTGGAACATACATATACATGTGCCGGAGGGAGCGGTGCCAAAAGACGGGCCTTCTGCCGGAATCACAATAGCTACGTCAATCGCTTCCGCACTGACACAAAGAAAGGTCAGGAAGAATATTGCCATGACCGGAGAGATCACGCTGCGCGGAAAGGTGCTCCCTGTGGGCGGTATCAAGGAAAAGATTCTTGCTGCAAAGCGTGCGGGAATCAAGGACATTATGCTGTGTCATGAGAATGAGAAAGACATAAAGCAGATTCCTGAGATATATGTGAAAGGGGTGACCTTCCATTATGTGGAGAATGTGGAGGACGTGCTTGATTTTGCTCTGCTTGAGGAAAAAGTCAATAACCCGCTGGATTTTAGTGAACCGAAACAGGCGGAGGATTCCGCAAAATGAAGGTGCGGCTCCGGAGTGTCTGGAGCGGGCTGGGCAAGTAATGCAAAATAAATAAGAAAATGACGTTTGAACTTCAACATACTGATTCAAAGACAAATGCGCGTGCCGGTGTGATTACGACAGACCACGGGCAGATAGAGACTCCCATATTCATGCCGGTAGGTACGATAGGGAGTGTGAAAGGGGTGCATTTGCATGAACTGAAAGACGATATTAAGGCGCAAATCATATTGGGTAATACCTACCATCTGTATTTGCGTCCGGGACTTGAGGTGATTGAGAAAGCCGGAGGACTGCATAAGTTCAACGGATTTGACAGACCGATGCTGACAGACAGCGGAGGCTTTCAGGTGTTCTCGCTTGCAGGAATCAGAAAACTGACTGCCGATGGAGCGGAGTTCCGTTCCCATATCGATGGCTCAAAACACTTCTTCAGTCCGGAAAAGGTAATGGATATAGAGCGCACAATCGGTGCTGACATCATCATGGCTTTTGACGAGTGTCCGCCGGGAACTTCCGACTTCAACTATGCCCGCAAGTCGCTCGACTTGACGGAAAGCTGGCTTGACAGATGTATCAAGCGTTTTAATGAAACCGAACCTAAATACGGCTATAGCCAGTCGCTGTTCCCAATTGTGCAAGGATGTACATATGCCGACTTGCGCAAGAGAGCGGCAGAAAATGTGGCAAGCAAAGGTGCCGATGGAAATGCCATCGGAGGACTTGCCGTGGGCGAGCCTACTGATGTCATGTATGAGATGATAGAGGTGGTCAATGCCATATTGCCAAAGGATAAGCCGCGCTATCTCATGGGGGTAGGCACACCGCTTAATTTGCTGGAGGCCATTGAGCGCGGAGTGGATATGTTTGACTGTGTGATGCCAACGCGGAACGGACGGAATGCCATGCTCTTTACCAAACATGGCATCATGAATATGCGCAATAAAAAATGGGAGATGGACTTCGAGCCTATTGATGTGGAAGGCGACTCCTATGTGGACACTGCCTACAGCCGTGCGTATCTGCACCATTTGTTTAAAGCAAAAGAACTGCTGGCTTTGCAGATTGCGTCAATACACAATCTGGCTTTTTATTTGTGGCTTGTCGGTGAGGCGCGTAAGCATATCATAGGCGGCGATTTCTCAGTGTGGAAATCGAAGATGGTTGATGTTCTTGGAACAAGGCTGTAGATTTGTCTTTATTACACAGAAAGGATATGACAACCAATAGTGATATAGAAGTGAAGGCTTCGCCTGAGAATGTTGATTCGGGTAACAAGACGCGGTGCGCCGCC
Source organism: Roseburia sp. (assembly GCA_023665185.1). GTDB lineage: Bacteria > Bacteroidota > Bacteroidia > Bacteroidales > Bacteroidaceae > RGIG8745. Next base: position 18,218 of record JAMPEL010000048.1, on the reverse strand, counting down.
TCCGGCAAGAAAATGAAGGAGACGGGCAAAAAGTGGCAGGGTGAGTTCCGTGAGTTTATAGCGAGGCATAATTTCCTTTCATTGCTTGACAGATATATAATAGGTAAATATCTCGGCACGTATTTCTTTTCGATTGCATTGATTATTTCCATTGCTGTGGTTTTCGACTTCAATGAGAATATAGACAAATTCTTGTCACGCAACGCGCCTATGGAGGAGATTCTGTTCGATTATTATTTGAACTTTATCCCGTTCTATTCCAATCTTTTCAGCCAGTTGTTCGCATTTATTTCCGTCATATTCTTTACGACAAAACTTGCGGAGAATTCGGAGATTATCGCGATGATGTCGACGGGAGTCAGTTTCAAGAGACTGATGCGCCCGTATATGATTTCGGCTGCCATAATCGCATGTCTCACATATATGCTTGGCGCGTATGTGATTCCGCGAGGCAATGTGAAGAGGGTGAAGTTTGAGAATACATATAAGCGAAGAAATGTGCCTACTTATACAAGAAACGTGCAACTGGAAGTGGATTCAGGGGTGATTGCGTATATTGGAAGATATGAGGACAATATAAAGACCGGGTATGAGTTTACGCTGGACAAGTTTGTCAACAAGAAACTTGTCAGCCATTTACAGGCATCAACCATACAGTATGACACGCTTTCGGAGGAACCTTACCATTGGATAGTGAAGAACTATCAGGTGAGAAACCTGCAAGGTATGCGTGAGGTGTTGAGTAACGGTGTGCGGCTGGACTCGGTGATAAGGATGGAACCACAGGATTTCCTCATTACCAAAGGACAGCAGGAGACACTGACCACTCCGGAGCTGAAACAATATATAGAAAGACAAAAGCAGCGTGGATTTGCCAATATCAAAGAATTTGAGGTGGAGTATTGGAAGAGAGGTGCATCGTCTTTTGCCATATTTATAATGACGGCAATAGGATTGTCGTTGTCGGCGAAGAAAAGAAAGAACGGAATGGGTATATCGCTTGGTATAGGCATTGCTCTGGTGCTTGCTTATATCCTGTTTCAGACAATCTCGTCTACTTTCGCTATCAACGCCAATATGCCTCCGGCAGTAGCAGTGTGGATTCCTAATGTCATATTTATATTCATAGCATTCTATGTTTATAAGAAAGCACCGAAGTAGGAATTATGTAGAACAAATTGATAAAAATAGACGAAATATGTATTTTGACGAACTTCCATTGGATGACCTTATACTTGATGCGCTTGACGCGATGAATTTCAGTCAGTGTACTCCTATACAGGAAAAGACTATCCTTCCATTGCTGGAGGGCAGAGACCTTATTGGAGTGGCGCAGACCGGAACAGGTAAGACAGCAGCCTATTTGCTGCCGGTGCTTAATGAGCTGAATACGGGAAAATATCCTCAGGAAGCAATAAACTGTGTGATAATGTCCCCCACACGTGAGCTTGCACAGCAGATAGACCAGCAGGTGGAAGGCTTTGCCTATTTCATGCCAGTGTCGAGTGTGGCTGTGTATGGAGGTAACGATGGAATCAGATATGAGCAGGAAAGGAAAGGTCTTCAGTTGGGAGCGGATATAATCATCGCTACTCCCGGAAGGTTAATCAGTCATTTGGCAACAGGTAATGTGGATTTGTCGAAGGTGTCCTTTTTTATTCTTGACGAGGCTGACCGTATGCTTGACATGGGATTTTATGATGATATAATGAAGATTGCATCTTATATGTCTAAGAACAGGCAGACTATCATGTTTTCAGCCACGATGCCTGATAATATTCAAAAACTGGCGCGTAATATATTGAACAACCCTCTGGAAGTGAAAATCGCAGTTTCCAAGCCTGCGGAAAAGATTAAGCAGACGGCATACATCTGTTACGAGGAAAAGAAACAGAAGATTGTGGAGACGATATTGAGCGATAAGACACTGGACAGGGTGATATTGTTTGTGTCGAAAAAGACAAGAGTGAAAGAGCTTGACACTATCTTAAAACGGAAAGGTATTAATTCAGGAGCAATGCACTCAGACCTTTTGCAGTCGGAAAGGGACAATATCATGCACGAGTTTAAGAACCGGCGGATTAGTGTGTTGATTGCTACGGATATTGTCAGCAGAGGTATTGACATTGATGACATACAAATGGTCATTAATTATGATGTGCCGCATGATCCGGAGGATTATGTACACCGAATTGGACGCACAGCCCGTGCAAACAGGGATGGGCAGGCGGTGACGCTTGTCTCGCCGCGCGATATTCCGAATCTGGAGAAAATAGAAAGACTGATTGAAAAGAAAATCGAGAAACCTGACTTGCCGGAAGGATGTGGAAGCGTTCCTGATACAAGCAAGGAAAAAAGAAATGCTGATGCTGGAAGAAAAAACAGCGGCAAGCCTAAGCGCGGATACAGGAAAGGGCCGAAGAACTATAATAGAAGAGGCAAGGGGAATTCAAAAACAACGGGTAAGGCGGAATGAATCTGGCTATTGATATAGGAAACACCACTGTAAAGGTGGCTGTATTTGACGGGCAGGAACTGGTGTATTATGAGAAAATGGAAGGACATGGTCTCGATGGACTGGAGAAGTTGTCGGATGATTATTTCATAGAGAGATGTATTGTCAGCTCTACTGTCAATGTGACTGATGAAATGAAATCGCGTATCAGTGCTGCAAGAATAGGGAGTATCATCTATTTCGACAGTGCAACGCGGGTTCCAGTCAAGAACTTATACAGAACACCGAATACATTGGGCACCGATCGTCTGGCTGCAGCTGTAGGGGCATATTGTGCCGGGAAAGGACGAGACACGCTGGTGGTGGATATGGGAACTGCCATTACCTATGAGCTGGTGACGGCGCAGGGAGAATATCTTGGCGGAAACATCTCTCCGGGAATCGAAATGAGGTTGAAAGCCTTGCATGAGTTTACGGCAAAGCTTCCTAAAGTGGATAGAAAGGGAGAAAAACCTTTCTGGGGCAGGGATACGGAAACCGCCATACGATGCGGGGTTTTAGATGGTGTAAGACATGAAATAGAGGGATTTATAAAAGAATTAATAGTTAAATATCCTTATCTTGTTGTCTTTTTGACAGGTGGAAACATCTTCGATTTTGACAGCTCCATAAAAAAGCGTATTTTTGTCGATAGATACATTGTATTAAAAGGTCTGAATAGAATATTAAACGATAATTGATGGCAAAATCATATAAGATAATTTGCACTGCGATACTTGCCGCAGCCTCCATGTCCGGGGCAGCTCAGAATGGTATAAATTCTCCATATTCAAGATATGGATTTGGAATGTTGGCTGACCGTTCTATGGGATTCAATAAAGGTATGGGAGGTGTGGCACAAGGTTTTCGTAACGGGCAGGAAATCAATGTGGCGAATCCGGCTTCTTATTCGGCTGTTGATTCTCTGACGGCTTTGTTTGATTTCGGACTCTCCCTATATAACGGTAACTATAAGATGGGCAACTTGCAGCAGAATGCAAAAAACTCAAGCTTTGATTATGCTGCATTCCATTTTCGTGCAGCTAAAGGATTTGGAGTGGCAGCTGGTATATTGCCGTATTCCAATATTAATTACAGCTTTTATTCAGCGGACGAAAGAATAGAGGGGGTTGCCGACAATATATCTTCATCATACACCTTTAGTGGTGACGGCGGTTTGCATCAGGTGTTTGTCGGAGCCGGATGGCAGGTTATAAAACCTCTGTCTATCGGAGTTAATGCCTCATACCTTTATGGAAATTATTCCCATAAGATGGCTTTGTCGTTCAGCGAGAGCAGTATTAATTCTGTAAACAGAGGCTATACGGCTGATGATATCGGTACTTATATGCTTGACTTTGGACTTCAATATACGATGCAAATGAGAAAAGATGACAAGCTTACTCTTGGATTGTCATATTCTTTGGGGCACGATATTAATAGCTCTGCGGTAAGATATACATCTACTACAAATTCTGGAGAATCGAGAGATACGCTAAGGAACGCATTCCAGTTACCTCATTCTTTTGCTGCTGGATTGACTTACTATCATAAAAACAAACTGCGTGTGGGTGCGGATTTTGAACTGCAAAAATGGGGAGATGTCAGATTTCCTGCGCAAGATACTGATGTGAATGGCGGTACGGCTTATGTATCTTCTGTAGGATTGCTGAACGACAAGATGCGTATTGCTGTAGGAGCTGATTATATCCCGAATCCGTTGGGACGAAATATTTTCAAGCGTGTGAGCTATAAGTTGGGAGGCTATTATTCTAAATCTTATGCCAATGCGGATGTTACAGGGACAATATCTGACAAACCTTATGAGTTTGGACTCTCTGCCGGTGTGGCATTTCCCATCATGAACCGCAATGTGTGGTACAACAGTCCGAAGGTGAATGTGTCGCTTCAATGGGTACACAGTAATATTCCATATCTGAACTCCCAGACGAAGAGGACTGATAAATTGACAGAGAATTATTTGAAACTGTGTATAGGACTTACATTCAGTGAACGCTGGTTCTACAAGTGGAAAGTGCAATAATATATAGCAACAATAGAAATAAATTGTATAAACGGAAAAATTAAAAAACAAAACAGATATGAAAAGAAAATTCTTTTTTTCTTGTGCTCTGGCTCTGTCTGCTATAAGCATGTCAGCGCAGAAATATGCGGGAACACAAATGTATGACCGTATTGGTCATGGGCAGGACAGTACGGAAGTTATCAACAATCTAAGTCTTTACCAGGAAGCTTATAAGGCAAAGAATTATCAGGAAGCTTATGAACCGTGGAAGTATGTGTTTGAAAAGGCACCACTTGCTATGATACGTATATATACGGATGGTGCATGGATGTTGGAAAACATGATTGCGAAGGAGACAGATGAGGTAAAGAAGAAGGAGTATTTTGATATGCTCATGAAGGTGTATGATCAGCGTTTGGAGAATCTTGACGATTTGAACTCATTTGCCACAAAGAAGACTACTTCGACAAAAGGTAATGTAATATGCAGAAAGGCATACGATTATTATTGCTATAGCCCAGCAATGAACAATGATGAAGCATATAAAATGTTCCGTTCTGGTATAAATGATATGGGACCTAATACGGAGGCTTTTGTCTTGTATTATTTCATCGAGTGTTCATATAATCGTTTCCATGCTAATCCGGCTGCACGAGAGGACTTTATCAGAGACTATATGGAATGTAATGATATTTGCGACAATCTTCTTGAACAGGCAAAGGAATATGCGGAAACAGATACTTTGATGGCTCAGAAAATTGTAGGAAACTATCTGCCTACACAGGAAAAATGTAATGAGCTTTTTGTTAAGTCCGGTGCTGCTGATTGTGATGCTCTTGAAAAAATTTATACTGAAAAGGTTGAGGCTAATAAGACTGACTTGGCTTATCTGAATGGAGTACTTCAGGTATTGACAAAATTTGAGTGTGATAAGAGCAATATTTATTATCTTGCATCTGACTATGCTTATGAGATAAATAAAACTCCTGATGCCGCTATCGGTAAGGCACAGAAACTGTGGAAGGATGGCGACACAGAAGGCGCGCTGAAGTATTTTAAAGAAGCGATAGAACTTGAGGACGATATTGCGAAGAAGGCCAAGTATTCGTATGGTATTGCTGCAATTCTTTATCGTAATGGAAATATTAGCGGATGCCGCCAATATTGCAATCAGACTCTTAAGTATATGCCAAGTTATGGAGATGCATATTTGCTGATGGCAAGTTGTATTGTAAGAAGTGCAAGCGGTGATAACCTTCAGAAAAGTTATTATTATTGTCTGGCCACAGACAAGTGTCTGAAAGCTAAAGCTGTAGATCCTGCATGTGCTGCACGGGCAAACCGTCAGATTGCCGGATATACTGCTGGATACTATCCAAAGTCAGAGGCTTTCTTTGCCGGATTGAAGGCGGGACAGTCTGTGACTGTGATGGGTGAGACTACTACACTGCGTCTGCGTTAATCGGTTCGCAAGGTAAGGTTTGTGTCAGAAATATAGCCCTGTATGACAAAAGGACTTACAAAATACTTTAGCATAACGGTTGTTTGCCTAACAGCCGTTATGCTTTTTTTTCTGCAATCATGCCAGAGTGATGAGGCTTCAAATGCTCCGCAAATAGGAATCAGGGATTCTTTGCCTGTTCTTAAAACAATAGGTGTCTCCACTTTAATATCTGATTCTGGTGTAATTCGGTATAAGATGATTGCTGAGGAGTGGTTTGTGTATGATAAGAAAACTCCTACATATTGGTCGTTCGAGAAAGGCTTGTTTATAGAGAAATTTGACGAGGCTTATCATGTGGAAGCTTTTATTTCCTGCGATACTGCTTATTATTTCGACCAAAAAAGGCTGTGGGAACTGCGTGGAAGGGTGTTTATCAAGAACCAAAAAGGGGAAACATTCAAAACTTCATTGCTCTTTTGGGATCAGGCGGCACATCGTATCTATTCAAATCAATATATGGAAATTGATGGTGAGGAACAGGACTTGTCAGGATATGATTTTAGCTCAAATGAGCAGATGACAGACTATATCATTCACAGCTCACAGGGAGCTTTCCCTTTGGATGATAAAGATATGGATTCTCCTGTTGAAGAAGATCTTGAGGAACATGTTGACACAGTTGCGTTAGGAAGTACTTGATTGTAATATTCAACGTGAAAGGACATCATTTGTAGATGAAAACCTGTAATAAATAGTCTTTTAGCTATGTAAAATGAAAAAAGTGCTATTATGATGTGTTATAGGCAAATTATTTTTCGTATCTTCGTGCGTTTTTGAAAAATTCCTGATTGTTCTTTTGTATGGAAGAACAGTTTCTTCTGTGGAAAAACATGGGAAAAATAAAGTGAAATAACAAAAAATAAAAATAATAAAAATGGCAGTATTACAGAAAATCCGAAACAAAGGAGTTTTGCTTGTGGCCAGCATCGCAGTTGCGCTTTTCTTATTCGTAGTAGGAGACGCGTTGCGTGGTGGTGAAGTTTTGTTTGCGCAGTCCAAACAACAAGCAGGTGAGGTTAATGGTGAGTCTTTGTCTATTCAAGACTATCAGAAAATGGTCGATGAGCTTCAGGTGTACTATGAAATCATGAGCCAGAAGAATTCTTTCTCAGAAGATGAGTTGAATAGAATCAAGGATGAGGCATGGCAGAATTATATTCAGAGCAGTCTGATTAAAAAGGAATGTGATGCGTTGGGCTTGTCTGTTACAGACGATGAAATTGCTGAGGTTATAAGAATGGGGGCTACTCAGTTGCTGCAGGTCCCGTTCTTTATGAATCAGCAGACAGGTCGTTATGATTATTCTTCGCTCCAGAATTTCTTGTCTGAGTATAAGAAAATGAAAGATGCCAGTACCCAGATTCCGGAAGTGTATGAGAAACTGTATAAATATTATATGTTTGTACAAAAGTCGGTACGTGACCAGCTTCTCGGCTCAAAATATCAGACACTCATTGCCAAATGCTTGTTGTCGAATCCGATAGAGGCTAAGATGGCTTTTGACGGACGAAATACGGAGAGTGATGTCGTATTGGCTGCAATTCCTTTTTCTTCTGTTGATGATAGTAAAATATCAGTTTCAGATGAGGACGTAAAGGCTAAATATAATGAAGACAAAGAGAAATATCGCCAGTCTGTTGAGACGCGTGATATTAAGTACATTGATGTGCAGATACAGGCAAGTAGAGAAGACAAGGCGGCAACAGAAAGCGAAATGAGTGAGGCTTACGACAAGTTGGCTGTGGCTTCTGATAATGCTGCAGCTGGTAATGTGGTGCGTTCAAATGCTTCACTGATGGCATATGCTAATGTATTGAAGAGCAAGGATGCTTATCCGGCTATGATTTCTGTACAACTCGACTCTATGGCTGTCGGACAGACTGTGAGACCTGCTTATGATGCAATGACAAATACTTATTATACATTCAGACTTCTGGATAAAGTCACAGAAGCGGATTCTGTACTTTATCGTCAGCTTGCTGTTGGTGGTAATAATGAACAGGAAATTGCTGCAAAAGCTGATAGCATCATTGGTGCAATAAATGGAGGTGCTACTTTGAAGTCTATTGCCAAAAAGTATAATCAAGAGGGTGATTCAATGTGGATTTCTACTGCGGCTTACCAGAACTCTAATCTTGATGCTGAAAATGCTTTGTTTATTTCTACACTATATGGAATGAATAAGGGAGAAACAAAGAAACTTTCATTGCCTAATGGCTATACAGTAATACTTCAGGTTGTTGACACAAAGAATCCTATTACAAAGTATAATGTAGCAGCTGTGGTTAAAGAACTTAAGTTCTCTGATGAAACATACAAGAATGAATATAACAAATTCAGTTCATTTGTAGCGTCCAATACAACCGCTGAAAAACTCGAAGCTAACGCGGAGAAAAATGGCTATCGTTTGCTGTCTCTTAATGATGTGGCAAACAATGCTCATAATATTGCAGGAGTTCATAAAACAAATGATATTGTGAAGTGGTTGTTTGATGAAGCTGAAAAGGGGGCTGTTTCCCAACTTTATGAGTGTGGTGACAATAATCACCTTATGTTGGTTACTCTTACAAATATTAATAAGGAAGGGTATCGTCCGCTTGACAAAGTAAAGGATGAAATCAAAGAGTCTTTGAAAAATGACAAGAAGGCTGAGCTGATAATGGCTGATGTGAAAGGCATTGCTAATATAGAAAACGCATTGAAGGTCAAGAATGTCATTTCTGATACAGTGAATCATATTTCTTTTGCAAATCCTTCTTTTGTGAGAGCTACAAATGCAAGTGAGCCGGTTGTGAGTGCTACTGCTACAAAGGCTGCGAATGGTGCCTTTGCTGGTCCTGTAAAAGGTAATAATGGTGTTTACATGATGAAGGTTATTAATAAAAGCAAGACTGCTGAGAAGTATGACGCTAAGTCAGAGGAAGCTAATCTGTCAAATACAGCTTTGAGAATGGCTATGAATGGAGTCATATATGACCTTTATCAGAATGCGGATGTTAAAGATTTGCGCTACAAGTTCTTTTAACAAGTAGCAATCATACAAAATATATAAGAGGGCGGTTTCAGACTTTAGGGTGCAGAAACCGCTCCTTTTTTTCTTTAGTATGCCATGAGATTATGAATTCGGTAAATTTTATATGCAAGGTAGGTGCTGTTTTATTATTGACTGCATTATTGTCTTCATGTATTGAGAGTGAAAAAAAAGAGACTGTGGCCATTTTTCAGGATGAACAAACAGCGCAGTATGAAAATTGGGATTTGGAAGATGTGCAGATGTGTGGTGAACTTATCGTTCTGACTGTCTATGGACCGGTCAGCTATTTTGAATTTCATGGTTTATGTTGGGGACATCAGTATATGCTTGCCAATGAATATGCCAAAAGTATTGGAGTGGGTATAAGAGTGGATGTGTCGCGCTCACAAAAGGAACTTATAGAAAAACTGGAGAATGGGGAAGGAGATGTCATTGCATATAATTTAGGAGTGTCGGACTCTTTAAAAGAAAAACTTACCTATTGTGGAGAAAAGGAATTTACATCGTTTTTGGACAGTCTTTCAAAAGTTCGAGGGATAGGTTCCTTTTCTTCTTCTGATAGTATGGCATGGGCTGTAAGAAAGCAGTCTGGAAAACTGGCACGTTCTTTATCAGCATGGATATCTGAGAATAGACAAAACTTTGGAAATATGACCACTGTGGCTGTCTCTGATAAAGGAGGACATGAAAAATTGTCTCACCGCAATGTTTATGCTCCAGCTTTGAATTTGTCGAAAGGAAAAATTTCGGTGTATGACGGAATATTCAAGCGGGCTTCTGCTGTGTGTGGATGGGATTGGCGCTTGCTTGCCGCTCAGGCATACCAAGAGTCTGCATTCGACTCGGAAGCGGTGTCTTGGATGGGAGCAAAGGGGCTTATGCAGATAATGCCTGCAACAGCCCGATACTTGGGAATAAGCGAAAACGATATATTTAATCCTGAAGTCAATGTGAGGGGTGCTGTAAAACTGATAAAGGACCTTGATTTGCATTATGCGGATATAAAAGAGGAAAAAGAGCGGATTAAATTTGTCCTTGCGGCCTATAATGCCGGTGCCGGACATATAGATGATGCGAGAGCGCTTGCCTCCAAATATGGTAAGAATCCTGATTGCTGGGAACATAATGTGGATAAATACGTTCTTTTGATGAGCTGTAGTGAGTATTATAATGATATGCAAGTGCAATATGGCTATTTTCGTGGAGAAGAGACATATAACTATGTATATGGTATTATGGAACGTTGGAAAAAATATAGAAGAGGAAAATAATTCTTTAGAGATGTGGTCTACTTTGATTATGGCTATTTTATTTTGGTTCGTAGACCTTAATTATTTTATATATTTCTTTGTGAAAAAAAAATTAATGTCTACATTTGCCTCTAACATGATTAATTAAACAAAAACACAGTAAAATAATGAAAGAGACAATACTTGTAACTGGTGGAACTGGTTTTATTGGTTCGCATACCACTGTTGAATTGCAACAGGCAGGATATAATGTAGTAATAGTAGATAACCTGTCAAACTCTAATGCTGCGGTGGTTGACGGAATAGAGAAAATCACGGGCATACGTCCGGCTTTTGAACATGTTGATTGCTTGGATTATGATAAACTTGAGGCTGTTTTCCAAAAGTATGACATCAAAGGCATTATTCATTTCGCAGCAAGTAAGGCAGTAGGAGAATCTGTTCAAAAACCGCTACTTTATTATCGTAATAATATTGTATCTCTTGTAAACCTTCTTGAACTGATGCCGAAATATAATGTGAAAGGTATTATTTTCTCTTCATCATGTACTGTGTATGGACAGCCAGATGCTGAAAACCTTCCTGTAACAGAAGCAGCACCAATAAAGAAGGCAGAGAGTCCTTATGGAAATACAAAGCAGATTAATGAGGAAATTATTCAGGATACAATAAAGAGCGGAAGTCCGATTAAGAGTATCATATTGCGCTACTTCAATCCTATTGGCAGCCATCCTACCTCAATAATTGGCGAGATGCCTAATGGAGTGCCAATGAACCTGATTCCTTATCTTACACAGGCTGCAATCGGTATTCGTGAATGTCTGACTGTTTTCGGTGATGACTATAACACTCCGGACGGTAGCTGCATACGCGATTATATTTATGTTGTCGATCTGGCTAAGGCCCACGTAGCCGCAATGGCACGTATTCTTGACGGAAAGAGTGAGGAGGATGTGGAAATATTCAATATTGGTACCGGACATGGAATCTCTGTACTTGAGCTTATCAATTCGTTTGAAAGAGCTACAGGAGTAAAACTTCTATACAAAGTTGGTCCGCGCCGTGGAGGAGATATAGAGGCTATTTGGGGTAATGTGGATAAGGCTAACAACGTACTTGGCTGGAAGGCTGATACTCCGTTGGATGATATCCTGCTCTCTGCATGGAACTGGCAGAAGCATCTCAGAGAAGCCGGAATACAATAACCTATATTGAAATAATCGGAAGAAAGAACTGTAAAGAAGTTTATTACAAAAAAGTAGAATTTATAAAGAACAAAAACATTCATACTACGTTTATAGATACAAACAATTGATATTGTGATGATATGGGAATATCAATAACGATTAGTATCAGCGTCTTCATTAGCTATACAGATTGTTTGTAATAGAAGTAGTTTTGTCGTGTTTTATTTTGTGTTTGTGTTGTGACTATCCTTTTGCGTGAGTAAAGGGATAGTCTTTTTTTGTTTGATTGCCATAAAACTAAAAGATTGGATACTAAATGTAAATATTCTGTATATTAATATATTACTGTCCGATAAAACCCGGATAGAGCAAAAACGGATGTCTCGACCGCTGATATTCAGTAATCGTGTTTACTTTTAGAGATTTCCAATCTCCCCTTAGTCAAAAAATGACGGGATAGGAGGGTATCCGGAAGCTGACCCAAGAATGGATTCCCAGTCCTTTTCGGGATGATTGGACAGGCTGTAGAAGTCTACATAGTACATGAGGTTTATCCTCACCATCGTATCCATCCCCGAGAAACTCCAAGAGCGGGTCAGTCTGTGTTGCATTATCATAAGGAGCAGGTTTGCGATTGGTGTGTCTCATATTTGTATCTTGATGGCATTGGTGCTTTCTCCATAAAAATATTTCAAAGTATTGCTGTCCGGTAAAACTTTTGAGTGTTAGGAAAACCGTCATTTTCATAACATAGGGTTCTTATTTTAGCCCTATAAGCGAACAATTGCATCTTTATTTTACACTATTATCAATCTCACACAAGGGAAAAGCCCCCATTTTGATAAAAACATCAAAAGTAATTGATTTATAAATCCAATATGAGGATATAGCATGTTTTTACGGACAGCAATAATAATATAATATAAATGGCTCGTCCGGAGTTTCGGGTGTTTAGTCCTGTCTTTTATAGAGTTGAGTTTTAATATGTGCAATGTTTTGTTGATGGTTTTGGCAGACTGTTTGCTTTTTGCAAGTCTGTCGTTTTTGATGTGCCCAGACAGAATGTAGACTTTTTGCAGGCACGCTTTGGAAATCCGTTGAAAATGTTAGGGAAAACCATAAATTACTGACAATATGATATGTTAAAATCAACCTCCGTAGAATCGGCTCAAAATGAGCCGGACTCCGCCGAGCTTCCAAAAACGCGATTCTACGGAGGTTTTTGGATTTTGAAATTCAAGTGGACAAGTAGAACAATTCGCCAGACTAAAAGATATAGAAATTCACCCCCAAACACACCCTTTCTCCCCCAAAAGTGCCCAAAAAGTCAAAATTACAAGGTGCTGAAAATTTATTTTCAAGGCACACTGATTTTTTGCGCAAGGCGCACAAAATTTATTTTCAAGGTGAACAAAATTTTCAAAGCCCATTTTTCAGCCCAAAATCAGGCATTTTCCCGAATCACTTTCTCTGAAAGACGGCAACCGCCTTTTTCATGCTCCGAAAAACAAAAATGGATTTTGTGCCCGAAAAAAGATAGTTTTAAGACGAAATTTTCATAACTCGCTGATTATCAATACATCCTATTTTGTGTTCAACCTTTGGTTTTTGATCAAAAACCGCTTCTTTTTTGCAAAACAGTATCTGCTTGATTATCAATAATTTATCGATTTAGCTTTGAAAATCAATAGCCAATAAGGCCCAAGTTTAAGATGAAAATGTTAAAAACGTGTTTTCTGTTTTAAGTGACATAATGTCAGTAATTGTTGTCTGCATACTATTGTCCGGTAATATGTGGAGCGGAATAGTGGGGTTGGGGGGATATAAAATACGTATAAGAGGTATAATGGATATAAAGATACTGCAACATCTTAATGTAAACGATATATTAAAATCTGGACAAAACGGATATATGCAGCTGTAGAACAAAATAAAATCCATGATAGCTAAGAACCTTATCACGGATTTTTTGTATTTTTGCTGTCGGATTGAGGCAACTCTTTCCAAGACATGTGAAAAGAAGAAGCGTTATGCTTATCTTGTAAGTTGGAAACGTAGGAAATTTCGGACTTAGTACGAGAGATGGCATAGTGGTTCTCACGCTATAGCGTGGGCTGCTATTACCATATTCGTACTAAAGGTTTTTCCTACGACCTCCAACTTAGATATGGTGGCATTGCAGTTCCACGCTTCGTGCATAAATAAAGGTCTTTGAGGACTGCCAAAGACATAGAGTGCGATTATGGCAGATATAAAATATCCTGTTGTAGGACTTGCAGAAGATAAGTTCCAACTTTCAGTAGATACGAGCTTGTATGCCAAAGAGGTTATAACAGCAGTTCTCTATAAGTTTTCCCATTTATTTTATGTCCATCAACAGACAGATACAAGTAAAAAGGCATTTGTGACTGTTATTTTTGAATCAAAAGATAATAATAAAGTAACGGATGATGTGCCTAAACAATTCTGTAACGAACTGATAGACCAGCAAATTCGATATAATACGAATAGGCAATTCGGGCATATTCGTGATATGATAGTTCAAGAAGCATTCAAACCAATATCAACGATTAAATGATTTAGATTATGAAGCAAATTTTATTATTTCTGTTCGCTATGCTTTGCAGTGTTAGTTATACTTCCAATAAAGGAACTGTTAGAGAAAAAGACATTCAGTCTTTGGCAAAGGAACCTTTATTATTAAAAGCATTTAGAAAAGGTTATACACCATTATTTATGGCATGTTCTCCGGATGATGATATTCCATCTCATTCTTCGCATACCTCTCATTCTTCGCATAAATCCCATCAATCCCATTATTCATCGCGCTAAAACATGACTTATCAATTATTGCCTTTTCGTTTCGAACGATTCAATGAAAATGAATATCTTCTCACAAATGAAGTTGGAGAATATATTTTTTTGTCAAATGAGGATTTTCATCTTTTCATTGATGGGAAATTGGATATGCATAGTGATTTGTTTTATGATATAGCCGCTAAACAGATTGCCACAACGGACAAATTGGAAGATGTGGTGCAGATGCTTGCCACCAAGTTTCGTACCAAGAAAAGTATCTTGCGTGATTTCATATCACTGCACATGATTGTGCCAACACTTCGATGTAACTCCAGTTGTATCTATTGCCAAGTCGCCCGTAAGAATATGGAAGACCATTCTGCCGATATGACCAAAAAGACGGCAAAGAATGTCGTAAAAACCATATTTCAATCACCCTCACCTGTTATCAAAATAGAGTTTCAGGGTGGTGACCCTTCTACGGACTTTGACATGGTTAAGTATATCATTGAAGAAGCCGAGTGGCAGAATCTTTTTAAGAAAAGAGAATTGGATTTCGTCATTTGTACCAACCTTACGTTGCTCAATGAGGATATGGTGAAATATCTGAAGAAACACAAATGTATGATTTCTACTTCTTTGGATGGACCAAAGGATTTGCATGACATGAACCGTCCACTGCAAAATAAGGAATTAGATCATCATGCGATTTTTGAAAAAAATCTCGCTATGATCCGGCAAATTTGGGGTGATAATGAATGTGTTTCTGCGCTGATGACCACTTCCAAACACAGCTTAGGTCGCTTTAAGGAGATTATAGACGAATACATTCGGCTGGGATTCAATAATATATTTCTACGCTCGCTCAATCCGTATGGATTTGCGAAACAATATAAAGATAAGGTAGCCTATCCTGTAGAAGAATTCATTGCCAATTATAAAGAAGGATTGGATTACATCATAGAATTGAACAAACAGGGAACTTTCTTCGCGGAAGGTTTTGCCGCACTATTGTTAAAGCGAATGTTAACACCCTTTGCTACTGGTTTTGTAGATTTACAATCACCAGCCGGAGTAGGAATTGCCGGTGCTATTTATGATTACGATGGCAATGTATATGTATCTGATGAAGCACGTATGATGGCACGTTTCAAAAATTACTATTTCAGATTAGGCAATGTAAATGAAAACAGCTATCAGGAAATGTTCAATGGTGAGTTGCTTCATCATATCATCGCTTCCGCCTGCAACGAATGTTTGCCTGTTTGTGCCAAATGTGTATTCCAGCCTTATTGTGGTGCTGACCCTGTCCGCAATATGTCGGAACAAGGTGATATGATAGGCTTCAGGCCAACAAACGAGATGTGTAAGAAAACCAAAGCTATCATACACTATTTGTTTGAGTTGTTGCAGAAGCACGACCCTGAGATAAACAGAATTTTTTGGTCTTGGTTAAATTGATTGCGCTATGAAACAGATTCAAGGAACTTCCTATAATATAGGAGATGATATCGTTGGACGTGTCACCTTTGGTAAGGCAAATTTGTTCAGTCGTTCCAATGACATATTGGTTTGTAAAGATGCAAGCAAACCATCATTCGGCTATTTGGCTACTATCACGGAAATGGAAACTTTTTCTTCTAAAGGTAAACCATATTGTGTGGTAAACTGTGTTGATGAATTTCAAGAAGGCGATGTAGTTGTTATCAACAAACAAGGGGAAATTATTTTCGTGTACGAGATAAATTCCAGACACAATGCACTTATGGCAACTGAACGTTGTAGCCACCGTTGCATTATGTGTCCACAGCCACCTATTCTACAAGAGAAAGACAAGACTCCATTTAACCTGAAACTTATTTCCCTGTTCGACAAGAGTACGCAGGAGATTGGTATCACAGGTGGAGAGCCGACTCTTATTGGGGACAATCTCTTCACGCTGATAAACCATATTAAAAAAGAATTGCCCATGACTGCAATCAGTATTTTATCTAACGGTGTGAAGTTCGCAGACAAGGAGTACACCATGAAGCTGGCTAAGTGCAGACATCAAGATTTACAAATAGATATACCGTTATTCTCTGACATTGCGGAAGAACACAATCGTATTGTTGGCGCAAAGACCTTTTACAAGACTGTGCAAGGATTGTACAATCTTGCGCTATTCCATCAACGTATTGGAATCCGAATAGTTATCCACAAGCAAACGTACAAACGACTTCCCCAGTTTGCCGATTTCATCTATCATAATTTTCCTTTTGTTGCCCAAGTTGCTTTTATGCAAATGGAAACAACAGGACTGGCAAAGGAAAACTTTGAAGAATTGTGGATAGACCCTTACGATTATAATAGAGAATTGCGTGAGGCAGTTCTTTTACTTGCCGATAGAGGCATGAAGCCATATATCTACAATGCGCAACTATGTGTATTGCCTGATGAAATCCGTTGCTATGCCCAGCAATCTATTTCGGACTGGAAAAATGTATACATACCCGAATGTGAGGGATGCGTATTGCAAGGTCAATGTGCTGGCTTTTTTGAGTCCAATAGTCAAGTACATAGTGTACATATTACGAAAATAGAATATGTACTTGTTGGTTGAATTAAATTAGAGAATATTTTATCTGCCCAATTGGACGATGATTGACGAAATTGCCATACTGCATGAAGGTCATTGCAGCAATTTTGCCTGCCATACGGGTGAAAAGCCCGCATGTTTGCTTTGCATAGTTTCGTATCATCATGAGATTGTCATTAAGTTGGGAGAATATGGTTTCGATTCGTTTCCTATATCTTTATGTATGCCCACGATGGCGGACGCCAGTTTTTCAGGTTCAACCGATAAGGCGCTTCAAGTGTGATGTTTGCGGTGTCAAAGAGATTTTGCCGAACTTCAGCACTCAGATATCCTTTGTCACCGAGCATCATACAGTCGTGATATTCCCATCGCACATCTTTGAGGTAATGCAGGTCATGGACACTTGCCGCAGTCATGTCAAAGGAGTGGATTGCTCCACGTATTCCGCAGACGGCATGCAGTTTATACCCGTAATAGTGCAGACCCTGCGAGGCGCAATAACCCCAGTCGGGAGCTGCGTCAATATTGTCGCGTCCCATGGCACAGCGTCTGGCTCTTGCGTTCTGACATACTTTTACAGGCTTGGAATCAATGCAGAAAACATCCTCGTAGCCATCAATGGCATAAGCCCCTTCCTTACGAATTTCCTCGGCAAGCCGTGCCGTCTACTTACGGCGCCCATTGAGTTGTCTTCGGCTGATCAAGTGTGGCAAATCATCTTTGCACTCATTTGTGCAGACGATGAAACAGGAAATTCCCGCTGTCAAAGTTAAAAGCCTCAGGAGTGATACTGAGAGCGACAACCTCTATGTCCGAGAATTTAGGAACGACACCACGGCGAGGTATATTTCCGAGTTGATTAACACGATTCCCGGCGAAAGTCTTGCGTATCCCGAGGATTCTAACGAAATTTGCTATGAAGTTGCGCATAGGCAGTGTAATAGTAGTTAACGGTGTAGCTACCACTAATTTACTAATTATCTGCATCTTGTGCAACTTTTTTATTTACAAATGTTTGAAATTTTAATTCAACCAACAGGTTATTGGAGTATATTTATAGGGAATTTGGTTCGCAACACTGGACGTTATTTGATTATGACATTTACGGAAGACTATATGAAAAAGAAGGCTGTTGGCAGACAGGAACTTTTACTTCATGGAATAAAAAAAGGAGGATTTGTGATAAATGAGTATGCCACATACATGTTTCGTCTGTCAATGGCATTTGAAAAATATAAAACATCGATTATTGTGTTTCAACACATATAAAGACCATCTGGAATCGATGAATTTGTCCCAAATCCCCTCTGTATTGTCCCGAAGTCCCTCGATTTTGCTAAAATGTC
>JAMPEL010000047.1 GCA_023665185.1 Roseburia sp. | reverse complement strand
TCAACTCCGATTACGGTAATTGGAGTATTTTGAACTGTGATTTTTGCCATTTGGGGATAAGCGTTTGATTTCAAATGTAAAGATACATCAAAAATCGGACATATCAGCGTATTAGCCGACTTTTCAGTGTGATTAAATCCGACATTTGCAAAGTTGGTGTTCGGTAGCCTCTGCAAGATGTGTTTTTGTCGGACATTCGCCCTCCGAAAACACCCTTGCAAGGGGAAACCCCTCGACCCGATTTTGATACGCTGACAAGTGCGGACAGCCATTTTTGATGCAACAATAGCAAAATATAGCCCCAAACACACAGTTAAAGATTATAAAGCAAAATGTAAAATAGTTAAGAAACACCACTCTTTGACAAAGTTTCCGTAATATTGTATCTACACCATCTAATACCCTGAAACACACTTTCTTCGGTTACGGCACGTCATTTTTAGCCCACACATAGGTTTTTTGGTTCTCGGACGTACCGTTTAACGCTGTTCGACGTTAATACACAGCAATTTAACCGCTTCCACATGAACAGTGTGGTGCGTCAGCTTCACGAGCAGGGAACGGACGTTGTGATGGTCGATACAGGTAATTCCTACGAAGGATTATGCGAGTATCTTGGCGGCAAGTATATCAGCTATACCGAGGAGCGGCCTATCACGATGAACCCTTTCAACATCACACGGGAGGAAATCAATATCGAGAAGGTGAACTTCCTCAAGAACCTGATACTCCAGATATGGAAAGGCTCTGACGCCACGGCAACCGACCTTGAGATACGCATTGCCGAACAGATGATCAACGAATACTATGATGCCTATTTCAACGGTTTTCAAGGCTACGATTCCATCCGGCGCGAAGCCGTGACGAAGAAACTCACGGGAGCGGCCAAGCGCAAGGCAGCCATGTTGGGACTGACGGCCGAGGAACTGACAGCCAAAGTGCCTGAGACAGTAGCCATGCTGGAAGAACGGCGCAAGGCACTCAAAGTGACCTCGCTTTCCTTCAACACATTCTACGAATACTCCATCGAGGCACTTGACATCATCTGTCTGGAAAACAACATCACTGAGATTGACTACGACAAGTATGCCTACATGATCCAGCCTTTTTACAAAGGCGGAAAATATGAGAAGACACTCAACGAGCAGGTGGACACCACACTGTTCAACGAGAGCTTCATCGTCTTCGAGGTGGATGCCATCAAGGAGTCGAAGGAACTGTTTCCCATTGTCACGCTCATTATCATGGACGTGTTCCTGCAGAAGATGCGCCTGAAGAAGAACCGCAAGGTCCTTGTGATTGAGGAGGCGTGGAAAGCCATCGCCACCCCGCTGATGGCCGAATACATCAAGTACCTCTATAAGACCGCCCGTAAGTTCTGGGCATCGGTCGGTGTGGTGACACAGGAGATACAGGACATCATCGGGTCAGAGATTGTCAAGGAAGCCATCATCAACAATTCCGATGTGGTGATGCTGCTCGACCAGAGCAAGTTCCGTGAACGCTTCGACAACATCAAGGCGATACTCGGTCTTACCGATGTGGACTGCCGCAAAATATTCACCATCAACCGTCTGGACAACAAGGAGGGACGCTCATTCTTCCGTGAGGTGTTCATCCGGCGCGGTTCGGAAAGCGGTATCTATGGTGTCGAGGAGAGCCGTGAGTGTTACATGACCTATACCACGGAGCGTGCCGAGAAAGACGCGCTCAAGTTATACAAGGAGGAACTGCGATGCAGCCATCAGGAGGCCATCGAACGCTATTGCCGGGACTGGAACCGTTCCGATGTCGCAAGCCCGCTGGAGTTTGCCCGCAGGGTGCATAAGGCCGGGCATGTCCTCAATCTCCCGGATAAAAAGTAACAACCAACAAAAAGATACCCCATGAACGAAAACAAGCTCATCGAAGAATTCTGGAAAGACTGTGAGAAATCCAACTTCTCCAAAGAAGCGGCCGTGCTTTTCTTCCACCTTCTCTATCTGCGCCGTCAGAACCGTCAGGAGACCATCTACCTGCATCCGGCAGCCCTGCTTCCCAAAATTGTCGGGTTCTCGCAGACAGCGGTGAACTCCGCCAGCGAGGAACTGCAGAAACGCGGCTATATCGAGTTTCACGCCGCTGACGGAGAGCGTACCTCCGGCAGTTACCGCTTCCTCAAGAACGGAATGAAGACCGTGCCATCCCAATCTCCAACTGTCAGACAAGCCTGATGAAGAAACTCCTGCTCATATTCGTGGTACTGCTTTCGGTGTCTCTGACATCGGAAGCCTCCGTGTGGTACAGCGTGAACTATGACCGGAAGACCGTGGCCGCCATGGTTGCCGCCTACGGGACAGGCACCGCCACGGAGATGTACTACAACGAGCAGGTGAAGGATATTCTTGACCGCTACAGTGCGGCGGAGGTTGCCGCCGCCGGCATCTTCATGTCGAAATACCTTGACAGGAAAGCCATGACGGACCTCGGTATCTGGGCCAGCTCCACGGAAAACTACTATTACCGTAGAATCTACTCGCTCGTCAGTTCCAAAATCATGCCGAAGATATGGATAGTCGCGCAGATGATGATCCGTTCTCCGCAGACAGCCCTGTACTGGGGAAGTTACCTATATAAGATATGTACGGAGGTGGAAAGCCTCTGCATGCAGTTCGAGTCGGTGGTGACGAACAGCTCTCTGTCTTTCCGGGACATTGTCTTCCTGCAGATCTCACCGGAGTTTCAGGCCATCTTCGGACTGGCGCAGGGCGGCAACGTGGACTGGAAGACGTTCTTTGACGACCTTGGCGGCATCGGCTCCAATTTCAATAAAGAGAGCCTGAAAGCGGATATTGACAACCTGTACCGTATGGGAGTCGGCATTGCCGGAGCCGGAGCGGACAATATCCAGTCCTCCATCCTGGGCGGAAGCTCGTTCCATGATCTTGTCAGCGGAAACATACAGACCATCATACGCACGGTGGAGAACGGCTACGGTTTCTATCAGGCGATGGACAACAACATGAAAGGAACGCTGCTGTCCATGCTCGGAGGACAGGAGAACGTGTCCCGCCTGTTCAACATCGACAGTTACAACATGACCTCATGGATGACCGACTACCTTAGGGAGACAATGGGACAGTATTATACCCAACGTTGGTATATCTACCGCAGGGATTCCGGCAGCGAGGTGCTGTGCAACTACACTCCGCCCACCGATGACAACAGCATCCTGTATGGCGGAGAGTGGACGCGCTTCAATACGACCGATACCGATTTCTATCCCAATTCGTCCCAGGTGGAGCAATCCCTGTCCAATTCCGAGAATTATGCCGGATGGTCACGCTCAAGGGTCAATACGCTGAACGCGTCCAATGACGGATATTCCTATTATATGTCATATTACCGCCAGTCGTATATCCTTTCCAAGAAGAACAAGCAGTATGCGAAAGCATACGCCTACTCCATAACCGTGACCAGAAGTTGGAACCATACGGAGGAAATCTATGAGGATGTCTTCGACTCCTATTCGATGGACCTGTCCACGTTCCAAAGGCAGATGCAGGCGCGTCTGTCCGAGTTCAACGACAACGAGACGGGCTATGTGTATTATATCGGTTCTGATGCCAAGAACTATTACAATGCCACCGATGAAGCGAAGCTGAAAGGCTCCGAGAGCGTCATTATCTCCGTCACCTGTCATGACGGCTTCACCCTGACGCAAGGAAACACACAGTACAAATGCGGGAAATGCGGAAGTTCCGTGAGTGCGCATACCAAGGAATGTGCCATGTCCACCACACTGACAGAAAGCGGAGTGGACATGTCGGAGCTGAACACGCTGGAAACGGAGTACAACACTCAGATAACCGCCATTCAGACAGAGATTGACCGGTTGAACGCCGCCAACCAGAATCTGGTCCGGCAGATTGCAGGCGCATCCGTGGAGGAAGCCGCCCGGCTGCGTATGGAGTATAACGCGAACAAGGAGCGTATCAGTCAGTTAAATACGGAACTTGATGCGGTCAACCGGAAACTCGCGGATCTGAAAGCCGCAAAGGAGGATGCCTCTGCCGGAGAGGATGCGCAGACCGATGACTATTACCGTATTCCGGCAATCATGAAAGACTGCAGGACAGCCTTCGACCTGAACTGGACGGATGACGGAGCATGGAGCGGCAACTCGTTCATCCGTCATGCCACATCGGGCAGCATGAACGCGGAAATCACGTTCAAGGCCACTGTCTCCATCGCCCGCAAGCCGAAATACTTCCTGGGCATCAAGATACACCGCGCCATTGTCCAGATAGAATGGATCATGACAGCGGACTACTCGGACACGCAGGTCGTGGATGTCGTACAGCTTGACCCTGACAAAAGCGACAGGGAGAACATGCAGACGGTCAATAACCGGATTTCCGAGATTGCCCGTGAATATTCCTCCTGCACCATCAGTACCGAATATATCCGCAATGAGCCGATGGCAGAAGACACATCCCCGGACACCTACCATCTGCTGTGGTCTTCCGACCGCCTGCAGATAGCCCGTGAGGTGGACTCCAGGCTAACCCAAATCTATGCGGACCTGGTATCATTGGAGAAGATGATGCACTACAAGATTTCCATCATTGATGTACTGAGGGCTTCCGCTCCTTATATCAACGAGAACCAGGGAAGAAGATACACCCTTATTGAAGAGGGCTTCCGCCGTTGGATGGAA
Source organism: Roseburia sp. (assembly GCA_023665185.1). Classification (GTDB taxonomy): domain Bacteria; phylum Bacteroidota; class Bacteroidia; order Bacteroidales; family Bacteroidaceae; genus RGIG8745. The sequence continues at coordinate 18,534 of JAMPEL010000047.1, read as the reverse complement.
AATGCCGCCGGAGTGTCAGGCTCTCCGCTCCATCCCCGTCAAAGACAACCAAACAGTGAAAGCCGATGACAGCAACGAAATTATACATACTGGTTCTGTTCCTCACGGCTCTTGCCCCTCTGACAGCAAGGGCGCAATGGGGATTTGATGTGGGTTCCGTGGAAGCGTATATCGCAGACCATAAGAACCAGCGCAGCCTGCTTCTTGCCCGTGCCACACTGGAACAGAGCAACAAGATCCTGCACGGTTACAGCGCGAAAGCCGCCACGGATTACAAGGAACTGAACTTTGATCTGGACAAGTACACCCGTGCGTTCGATGTGATTGATGTGCTGTACCAGTCGTTGCGCACCTCCATGAACGTCTATTCCACCTATACGACGGTCAGTGACCGTATCTCCGATTACAAAAGGCTGCTGAACGACTATAACGACAAGGTGTTGAAACGCAACAGGATGGAGCTTGCCGACACGGTCATCATCAAGATCAGCATGCGCTGTATCGACCGTATATCCAAAGAGGGTCAGACGCTCTATAAATCCGTAAGCGACCTTGTGCTCTATGCTACAGGAGCCGCTGCCTGTTCCACCTCAGACCTGATGCTGGTTCTTGAAAGCATCAACACCAGTCTTGACAATATCCGCATACACCTGAACTCCGCCTATTTCGACACATGGAGGTATATACAGGTGCGCATCGGATATTGGAAGGAAAGTATCTACATTCCGCAGTCACGCTCCCTGATTCTTGAGGGTGCCTTCAAGCGTTGGCGTGAGAGCGGACTTAACCCCTATAAGAAATGAAAAGACCGGCTCTGTTTCTCACCATGACAATGGCGGTGGCCGCACTCTCCGCACAGAACGCCACCTACAACCACGACGCGTCCAAGATGAACCAGATGACCGTGGCTGAGATCGGCTCCGGCTCTCTGACACCGGAATTGTACTATACGCTGCTGCACAGCAGTTACCGCAAATCCGCCGCCTCGAAGAACAAGCTCGGCTTCCGTACCCTTGCCGGGATTGCCGCCTATCAGCAGATTGACGACGCCACAGACCTAGACTCCGCCATGATCAAGCGTGCGGAGATTGAGGCGTTGAATGTCGCGGACCGTACCGGAGGCGCGCTGGATGTGGCCTGGCTTGCGGAGAAAGAGAAGATAACCTCCAAGATGGACGATTTCAAGAAGAACATCGACCGTATCCTGCAGTTCGGAGGCACACCGTCCCAACAGTCCGTGTGGAAAGAGCACTACAATGTGCTGAGCACGGCTGTCAAGGCGACACAGGATGCCTATATGCCCAACTCGCAGCGTAAAAAGCAATACCTGCAGATCTATGCGGATGCCGCGAGAAGGAACGAGACACTGGTACGGTATCTTGTGCGCCTGTCAAGCAGCCGGAAGACCACGGAGCTGCTGAACAGTTCCTATACCAGACCCAGTCCGAACGCATCCGCCGCTGCGGAAGCCCTGTCAAGATGGAGAGACGCCGGTTGGACGGCATCAGGGAAAGCATCAAATGTGATTGATAATGAATGATGAAAGTAATAACAGACTAACAAACAATGCGTATGGAAGATAAGAAGACGGCTACGACAGCCATGTACAAGACCATCCGGAGAGACCTGCAGTATCTCAAGCTCAGCTATCTCGGCTTGCAGAGACGGTTTCTCTGCCTCATGAAGTCGTATGACAAGATGGTGGCACATCATCTTGAAGGAGTGGAAATTTACGAACCGGACGATGGATGTCTGCAGTCCATCCCGCACATCAGCATCAGCGAATATGCCCGGAAAAGCGGCATATCAGGGAAACAGCTTATGAAATGCCTGACTGACGACGGCATACTCATCCGTGACCGCAATTCCATCTATCTCTGTGACCCGGCCAGACACGGGCATCTGGTATTCTACAAGAAAGTAAGGGGAATCAGATACCGACGCTATTGCCTGTACTGGAACAAGGCCGGTGTCGGGTTCCTGAATGAATACGCGGCGCGTCACGGATTGTCGCCGAAGAAAGAAATAATCCTCTAATCCTTTGGCTTATGGCAGACAACATACTCAGTGATTTCGGTATAAACCTGTTGGAAGAGGAAGTGGATGATGTCATCTTCCAGACCAACGAGTTCCTCTGTGACGCCACATTCACAGGCACTCAAGGCCCGTTTTGGTGGATCCTGCAGATGTGCATGGCACTGGCCGCGATGTTCGCCTTTGTCATGGCGGCAGGCATGGCCTACAAGATGATGGTCAAGAAAGAGCCGCTGGATGTGATGAAGCTCTTCCGTCCGCTTGCCATCGCCATCGTGATGACATGGTGGTACCCTCCGGCTGATACCGGCATGCACCGCTCCGGCAGTTCCTGGTGCTTCCTTGATTTTCTTTCGTACATACCCAATGCCATCGGTTCCTACACCCATGACTTGTACCAGGCGGAAGCCGCACAGATCTCCGACAAGTTCGAGGAGGTGCAGCAGCTGATATTTGTCCGGGATACACTCTATACGGATTTACAGGCCAAAGCGGATGTAGCCCGTGCCGGAACGATGGATCCGAACCTCATAGAGTCCACGATGGAACAGACAGGAGTGGATGAAGTGACAGAAATGGAGAAGGACGCGAGCAAGCTGTGGTTTACCAGCCTTGTCTCCGGAGCCACCGTCTGCATTGACAAAATCGTGATGGTGATAGCCCTTATCGTGTTCAGAATCGGATGGTGGGCAACGATTTATTGCCAACAAATTCTGTTGGGTATGCTCACGATTTTCGGACCGATACAATGGGCTTTCTCCCTGCTGCCGAAATGGGAAGGAGCCTGGGCGAAATGGATGATACGCTACCTGACGGTACACTTCTATGGAGCCATGCTCTACTTCGTCGGCTTCTATGTGCTGCTGCTTTTCGACATCGTGCTGTGCATACAGGTGGAGAATCTGACAGCCATCACGCAGAGCGAGGCGACGATGGCGGCATACCTGCAGAACAGCTTCTTCTCCGCAGGTTATCTGATGGCCGCAAGCATCGTGGCTCTCAAATGCCTGAACCTTGTGCCGGACTTGGCCGCATGGATGATACCGGAGGGCGACACGGCCTTCTCCACAAGAAACTTCGGCGAGGGTGTGGCACAGCAGGCGAAGATGTCCACCACCGGAACCATGTCCTCGATAATGAGATAAACTAAAAACACATATTGCAATGGTAATTAAAAATCTGGAAAACAAAATCAAACTGGTGATGATTGTCTGCGGACTGTTTCTCGCAGGCTGTATCGTCATCTGCCTGTCAAGTATCTGGACGGCAAGGACAATGGTCGTGGACGCGCAGCAGAAGATTTATGTGCTTGACGGCAATGTACCCATCCTCGTGCAGCGCACGACTATGGAGGAGACACTGGATGTCGAGGCACGCAGTCATGTGGAAATGTTCCACCACTACTTTTTCACACTCGCGCCGGACGACAAATACATCAGGTACACGCTTGACAAGGCGATGTACCTTGTCGATGAGACCGGACTGGCACAGTACAATACCCTGAAGGAAAAAGGTTTCTACAACAACATCATGGGTACAAGTGCCGTGTTCTCGATCTTCTGTGATTCCATCAGCTTCAACAAGGACAAGATGGAGTTCACCTACTACGGCCGTCAGCGTATCGAGCGCAGGACATCCATCCTCACACGAGAACTTGTGACCGCAGGACAGTTGAAGCGAGTGCCAAGAACAGACAACAATCCCCACGGACTGCTGATTGTCAACTGGCGCACCCTGCTGAACAAGGATATTGAGCAACGTACCAAAAACGCATATTGACATGGGCTGGAAAAAGATGATACTGGGCGAAAAGATGCCCGACAGAAACGATCCGAAATATGCGGAAAGGTATGAGAAGGAGGTGGCTACCGGACGTAAGTTCGCACGGTTGCTGAGAATAGACAAGGCGGCCGCCTGTGTGCAGCGTTTCGCCTGCCGCAGTCCGAAACTGTTTCTTGCCGTTGTCTTCGGCATTGTCATCGGATGCTTCTCCCTCAATGTGTACCGGGTGGTGAGGATATGCAACCGTCCGAAAACAGAGAACCAGACTTCCGTGACAAGCCACCAGGAGCAGCTGCTCAAGGAGCGGCGCGGAAACAGAACCATTAAAACCTTATCACATGACACTGACAGACCTCAAAAGCAAGATTAACTGGCGGGAGCCGCGCTATATGCTCCCGACCATCCTCTATCCGTTGCTGCTCATTGCCGGCTACCTCTTCTTCGACATCTTTGATGTGCAGCTTGCGGAGAAACCGTCCGAGATGCAGACGACCGAATATTTCAATCCCGAACTGCCACAGGCGCAGCTTCGTTCCGACGGCATCGGAGGAAAATACGAGAATATGGCTAAATCATACGGCAAGATCCAGGACTATTCCGCCGTTGAGAACATCGACCGTGAAAGGGACGCACAGACGGAGGAGTACAACTCGAAGTATTCCGAGGACGACCTCGCGTTTCTGGATGCGGAAGCCGCGAAGAGACTGCAGGAGATGCAGGACCGGCTGGATGCCAGCCGTCAGCGAGGCGAGATGATGGCATCCGACACTATCGGTCCGCCACTGAGCGAGGAGGAACGCATTGCCCATGGACAGCAACGTCAGCAGGAAGCCCTTGATGAACTGAACAAGGCTCTTGCCGAAGCCCGGCTGAAAGGACAGAAAGGATTGGAGGATGTTCCTTCGGACGACAAAACCAATCCGGTTGTTGAAGGCTCCCGCTCCGGTCAGGTGGAGGAAAATCCGGATGCGGTAAGCACTCCGTCTGAGGATGCGGAGTCACAGACGGTTGTCAAGGTCAAGAAGCCTTCTTCCGCCTATTTCAACACACTGGCCGAGAACGAGCCGGAACCGAGACTGATCAAGGCCATCATCGACGAGAATATAAAAGCGGTGGACGGCTCCCGTGTCCGCCTCCGTTTGCTCGATGATGTGGAGATTAACGGAGTGCTGCTTGAGAAAGGCTCATACATGTACGCCACGATGAGCGGTTTCGGTCAGCAGCGTGTCAAAGGCAATGTCAAGAGCCTGATGGTGGAGGACGAACTGGTGAAAGTGAACCTCACGCTGTATGACACGGACGGTCTTGAAGGACTGTACGTTCCGCAGTCATCATTCCGTGAGACAAGCAAGGACATCGCTTCCGGTGCCATGAGCAGCCAGATGAGCCTGAACAACGGCTCTTACAACAATACTTTCTCCCAATGGGGCATGCAGGCCATTCAGAACGCCTATCAGCAGACCTCCAATGCTATCTCGAAGGCTATCCGGAAAAACAAGGCGACCCTGAAATACGGGACTTTCGTCTATCTCGTCAATAGCCGTGATGCCAATAAATAAGACTGCCATGATAGAGATTGACCACATATATAATATGGATTGCCTACAAGGAATGGCTCTTATGGAAGACAATAGTGTCGATGCCATTATCGCAGACCTGCCATACGGAGTATTGAACCGCAGGAATAAATCGGCAAACTGGGACAACATGATTCCGTTGGAACAGTTGTGGCGACAGTATAACCGCGTTGCGAAAACTGATGCGCCCATCATCCTGTTCGCGCAGGGGATGTTCACCGCCAGGTTGGTCATGTCCCAGCCTGAGAAATGGAGATATAACCTCGTATGGGAAAAAGACCGTGTAACCGGTCATCTCAATGCCGGACGGATGCCGCTCCGCAAGCATGAGGACATCGTGGTGTTCTATGACCGTTTACCGGTCTATCATCCGCAGATGCGGCCATGTCCTCCTGAACAGCGTAACCACACAAGACGTGACCCGACCGGATTTACCAACCGTTGTTACGGCACCATGAAAGCGGTACCCGTCCGTATGGCGGATGACAAATATCCGACTTCGGTAATCTCCATCCCCAAAGAGCATCGGACAGGGAAATTCTATCATCCCACCCAGAAGCCGGTGGCATTGCTGGAATACCTTATCCATACCTACACCGATGAAGGGGACATCGTCCTTGACAATGCCATAGGTTCAGGTACTACCGCTGTCGCCGCAGTAAATACCGGACGGCATTTCATTGGCTTCGACATCAAGCAGGATTATTGCGACATCGCACGAATGAGAGTAGCCGAAGCTCAATCAAACTTATCACATAACAACTGATTATCCCATGACAAATATGAAAAGACTTTTATCCGGACTCTTCCTTGCAGCAGCACTGTTTTACGGTAATGTGGCTCATGCACAGCATACCTATGAAGAGATTGAACAGCTCACAGTCAATGAACAGGTGACAACAGTCATCACCGCCTCCGAACCTATCCGCTTCGTGGACATTTCCACGGATCTGATAGCCGGAGACCAGCCTATCAACAACACCGTCAGGCTCAAGCCGAAGGAAGCCGGACATGAGGATGGTGCCGTGCTTGCCATCGTAACGATCGTGACGGAACGTTACCGTACCCAGTATGCCCTTGTCTATACCACCCGGATGACCGAGGCGGTGATTGACAAGGAGGTGCTGCTGACAGAGAGGACAGCCTATCATAATCCGGCGGTGTCGATGTCTACGGAGGATATGTATGCCTTTGCCCGCAAGGTCTGGGCTTCTCCCGCAAAGTTCCGCAATGTCAGTAACAAACACAACAGGCTGACCATGCGGCTGAATAACATCTATGCTGTCGGAGAGTATTTCTTCCTGGACTTCTCTATAGACAACCGCACCAATGTACGCTTTGATATTGATGAGATCAGGGTGAAGCTCGGAGACAAGAAAGTGCACAAGGCGACCAATTCCCAGATTATCGAGCTGAAGCCGGAACTGGTGTTGGAACAATCCAGATCTTTCCTGCACGGCTACCGCAATGTCGTTGTCATTAAGAAACTGACTTTTCCCAACGACAAAGTGCTGAGCATCGAATTGAGCGAGAAGCAGATTTCCGGACGCACCATCTCTGTCAATATTGACTATGAGGATGTGTTGTCGGCCGACAGTTTCAACAATGTATTACTTACGGAGGAATAAGAAATGAAAAAACTATTGTTTGCCGTTATTGCCCTGTTTGCCATATCCCTGTCGGCATCAGCCGGAGAGCGTGACAGACGTGTGGGGTTGGGAGTCGGTCTGCTTTTCAGCAACGGACTTGACGCGACCCTCAGTTATGAGTTGGAAAATGCCAACCATAACGCATGGGAGTTCTTCGCCAACGGATATGTGCAGTGGAAGGACTGCGAGTCCTGCGGTCATGTATGCCCGGATTCATTCTGGAAGAATTACCGCTCATGGGGTGTGGGCGCGGCCTACAAACCCTGTGTGACGCGGAGTCGGAACAACTACGGAAACCTGCGTTTCGGAGGATCACTCGGCTCGGACACGCATAAGGTTCTCGGAGGTGTTCATGCCGGATACGAGCATAACTACCGTTTGCGTGGCGGATGGCAGCTGTACTGGCAGGTAAAGACAGACTTTATGATCAAAGGAGAAGACCTGTTCCGCACAGGTGTGGTGTTAGGTATCAAACTTCCGGTGAAATGACGTATGAATCAACAACAGACCAGACTCATGAAAAGAATGAATAAGATGGATAAGGTGGCACGACGTGCCGACCGTGAATGTCTGAAGAAAGGACGTTCACGCTACAAGGGATTAAAGATAAAGCTGCAACGTGCATGGAAAGCGTTCATGCGCAATTATCTTGGATTGGTTGCCGTTGTCGTGGTCCTGTCCCTGACAGCCTGTGACGCGCACCGTGACATTCCTGATACTTCAATGAAGGTCGGTCATGTGCTTTGTACCGATGGAAAGGTCATGTCCTATGGGGAATGTGAAAGGCAGGGAAAAGAGGCCATCGCAGTGGTTTTCCACATCAACAACAATGAGAATGTCGAGGGGAAAGGCTATGCGGTCTATCTGCACGACCTGCGTCCGGAGGCTTTTGCGGACAGCATCGGCATCGCACAGGGTACGTCGGCTGACCTGGCAGCCTGTGACGGCAATGCCAACACCTTTGCCATTTATGCCTCGACAGGCTGTGAGTCTCCTGCGGCACAGGCCGTATTCGATATGTGGCGGTACGGACAGAGTGCCTATATCGGCTCTGTTGCTCAGATGCGCCTGCTCTTTGCCGCAAAGAGCAGTATAAACGGCATCATTGAACAACTGGGCGGAGACCGGTTGCCAGACGATGCCAATGAGGCATGGTACTGGACATCGACGGAAGTGGACGGGCAGCAGACGGCAAAGGCATGGCTGTATTCGCTCGGCAGCGGTGCCATACAGGAGACGCCCAAATTACAGGCGCATAAAGTCCGCCCGATTGTGACACTTAATGATTGAATGAACTATGGAAGAAACCAAAGAACTGCAAGGTCTGTACAAGGTCTTCCGTGCAGCGATTTATATCTCGCTGTTGCTGGAGTTTTTTGAATATGCCGTAGACCCGGAAACACTTGACCATTGGAACGGGGTGCTGGTGGATATTCATGACCGCATCAAGACATGGATGATATACCATGACGGCAATCTGATTTATGCCAAGATAACGACATTCCTGCTTATCTGCATCACCTGCGTGGGAACACGTAACAAGAAACATCTTGAGATGGACGCCCAAAGACAGGTGCTTTACCCGTTGCTCGGAGGTCTGGGTTTGGTGGCGGTATCTGTGTGGCTCTTCGGTTTCTCCATCATGCCGCGCATCTATACGCTGAAAGTCAATATTTGGCTGTATATGATAGCGTCAGTGGTTGGTGCAGTGCTTATTCATATCGCGCTTGACAATATCTCCAAGTTCTTGAAAGAAGGGCTGCTGAAAGACCGCTTCAACTTCGAGAACGAGAGTTTTGAACAGGCAACCGATGCCGTGGAGAACAGATATTCTGTGAATATCCCCATGCGCTTCTACTATAAAGGGAAGTTCAGGAAGGGTGTGGTCTCCATTTCCAACCCGTTCAGAGGTACCTGGGTGGTAGGCACACCGGGTTCGGGTAAGACATTCAGCATCATCGAGCCGTTCATCCGTCAGCACTCGGCAAAGGGCTTTGCGATGGTCGTGTATGATTATAAATTCCCTACCTTAGCCACCAAACTCTATTATCATTATCTGAAGAACAAGAAAGCCGGGAAAGCTCCGGCAAACTGTCAGTTCAATATCATCAACTTTGTGGATGTGGAGTATTCCCGCCGTGTCAATCCCATTCAGGCGAAGTATATCCAGAACCTTGCGGCGGCTTCAGAAACGGCGGAAACCTTGCTTGAGTCCTTGCAGAAAGGTAAGAAAGAAGGCGGTGGAGGCAGTGACCAGTTTTTCCAGACTTCCGCTGTGAACTTCCTTGCGGCCTGTATCTACTTCTTTGTCAATCATGAGAAAGAGCCATACGATGCGGCAGGAAAGATGCTGTATGCGGAAAAGGTGCAGGATGCAGTGACCAAGATTTGGAAGCCGACAGGGATTGTGCGTGAGTACAAGGGCGGTCCGATAGTAGAACCGGCTTACTGGCTCGGCAAGTATTCCGATATGCCGCATATCCTCTCTTTCCTGAATGAGAGTTATCAGACCATATTCGAGGTGCTGAATACCGACAACGAGGTGGCACCGCTTCTCGGTCCGTTCCAGACGGCCTTTCAGAACCGTGCGATGGAACAGTTGGAAGGTATGATAGGCACGTTGCGTGTCTATACGTCACGACTTGCGACAAAAGAATCTTATTGGATTTTCCATAAGGACGGTGATGACTTTGACCTGAAGGTGTCTGACCCGAAGAATCCGAGTTATCTGCTCATTGCCAACGACCCGGAGATGGAAAGTATCATCGGTGCTTTGAACGCGCTGATACTTAACCGTCTTGTAACCCGTGTGAATACCGGACAGGGTAAGAACGTTCCTGTGAGCATCATTGTCGATGAGCTTCCCACGTTGTACTTCCACAAGATTGACCGGCTTATCGGCACGGCACGAAGCAACAAAGTGTCCGTCACTCTCGGTTTTCAGGAGCTGCCGCAGCTTGAGAGTGACTACGGTAAGACTGGTATGCAGAAGATTATCACGACTGTGGGTAATGTGGTGTCAGGTTCAGCCCGCTCCAAAGAGACCCTTGAATGGCTGTCCAATGACATCTTTGGGAAAGTCGTGCAGCTGAAGAAAGGTGTCACCATTGACAGGGACAAGACTTCCATCAACCTGAATGAGAACCTTGACAGCCTTGTTCCGGCTTCCAAAATATCCGATATGCCGACAGGCTGGATTTGCGGTCAGACGGCAAGGGACTTTATCAAGACGAAGACAGGACGTGGTGACAGCATGAACATTCAGGAATCGGAGGAGTTCCAGACAACGAAGTTCTATTGCAAGACGGACTTTGATATGGCTGCTATCGCAAAGGAGGAATCGGAATATGTTCCGTTACCCAGGTTTTACACATTTCCATCAAGAGAAGAAAGGGAAAGGGTATTATACAAGAACTTCCTGCAGGTTGGTATAGAGGTGAAGAATATGATTGCTGAAATACAGCGTAAAGCGTATGCCAAATGAGAAGACTGCTGCTGATAATAATGCTTGTGGGTATTGGTATTCAAGCCAATGCCACAGGCTCATGGGAGGCTCTGATGAAACTGCCACCTTTTGAGCGTGCTGTGTTAGTCATTAAATACTACGAGACATTGCATCGTCCGGAACACTGGCCGACCATCGGCTACGGGCATGTTGTACAGCCGGGAGAGCCTTATCAGAAAGGTGTTCAGCTGACGGAACAACAGGCGGATGCTCTACTGCGAAAAGATTTAAGAAAGTTTTGTGCTATGTTCTGTGCTTACGGTGCTGATAGTCTGCTTTTAGCTTGTGTGAGTTATAACTGTGGTCCGGCAAGTATATTAGGAGGAAAAGGGAAGAGAAAGAGCAAGTTACTACAGAGTATTGAATCAGGAAACCGCGACTTTCTTGTAGAGTATTTGTCGTTCTGTCACTACAAAGGCAAACTCCATAATAGAATAAGGATTAGACGTTGGGTGGAATATCGTATACTGTATAGTATCTATCAGTAAGTTGTGAAAACTGTTACAGAGAACTACCCCTGTGCATTATCAAGAATATACAGGGGTAGATTATTAGTTGACAGAACTTACTCCGACAAGCAAAACACTATATCTTCTTTGCTAAAGCCTTTCTGTCTCATTCGTTCTGCTATTGAAGCAATTTTGTCGTGATGTCTTTTCTCTATTGCCTCTCTGTCCGAAAATAATTTGTCAGATAATCCTTCGATGGCATCCATCAGCCTGTTTCGTCCGTCTTCTGTCGATGCGTCGATGCCGCAAAACGGGGAGCATTTTCTGTGTAGATTCAGATAATACACTCCTGCTATCAAAATAGATGAAATGGCTACAAAGTCTATTCCATTGTCTTTAACCATCGTATTGTATAGTGTCGCCAGTGGAAGAGTCTGAACTTCACGATTCATGGCTGAACGTTTCGTAACAGTATTGGCTTCGTTCACTTCCCAGCGAAGCAATTCCAGCATAATGGAGTCGTCCTTGAGGACATCAAACAGTTTCCTGAAAATCTCCAGGTAACCTTCTTGGGTATATAGTTTGTCCTGTGATATTTTCAGCATATCGTTAAACCAATAGTCATACTCCCGGACAAAACTGTCATAGAACTCTTCTATATTTTTGTATCTTGTATAAAAAGTTATAGGCTCAATTTTTGCACGTTTGATAATGTCAAGTACGGTCATTCTGGAGAAACCTTTCTTCAGAATAATGTCTTTAGCAGCTTTATTTATACTCTTTTCTATGTCCGCTTTAGTTCTACGATATCTTTTGGGTTTATTTTCTTCCATATTTAAAAGGTATTATGTCGTTAATCTCATTTAATGAATCTACCAGATGGTCTAATTGCCATTTCTCGTGTGATGCAAGCAGACTGACTCTTAGCCGCGCTTCTTTCGTCCTTACAGCCGGATATACAATTCCGCTTACAAAGATACCTCTTTTTTGTAGTTCTTTAGAGATTTCATAAACCTTTTTATTGTCTCTTACCATGACTGGGAAGATAGGAGATTCAGAGTCTCCTATATCAAACCCCTCCTCTGTCATTCTTTGGCGAAGATAACGGACATTATCCCACAGTTTCTCGCGAATGTTCGGACATTCCTTCATTAGATCAAGTGCCCGAAGAATTGAGGCTGTTGCTTGTGGAGTTATTGCTGCGGAAAAAACATTGCTGTCGGCATAGAACCGCAGATATTGTATAAGTTCTTTGGATGCGGCAACAAACCCACCGACACATCCGAAAGATTTGCTAAAGGTACCTGTGATAATATCTACCTGCCCGAGGCAATCAAAATGTTCAGCTGTTCCCCGGCCGTTTTTACCCATGACACCTATGCCATGCGCGTCATCCATCATCAACAGACAGCCGTGTTTTTTGCAAACTTTGATATACTCCGGCAATTTTGACAGATCACCGTTTTGTGAGTACACTCCGTCAATGATGACAAGGCGCGTTTTATAGCTTTCCTCATTTTTTGCTAGAATCATATCCAGATACTCAATGTCATTGTGACCGATGTGCTTTGTGTTGGTGCCAATCAGCCCGCTGGAAGCACTTGTGTGAATGTATGAGTCTACATAGGCAATATCGTCTTTTCCCAATATGGCACGGAGTAATCCTGTATTAGAGCCAAAGCCGGATGAAAACAGAATGGCATCCTCTTGTCCTGTGAATGAAGCTATTTTCTGTTCCAGTTCTCGATGAATATCAAGATAACCACCTATGGCTTGTGCAGCACAGGCTCCAGTGCCGTATTTCATCAAGGCATCTATTCCGGCTTGAATCGTTTCTTTGCGCTGTGACATGCCCAAATAGTCATTAGAGATATATGCGGATGTTGTTCCTTCAAAATTCTCTATGGACATTTGTGAGCCAACTCCGCTACGAGCCATAACCCAATAACTTTTGCATCCCAACTCGTTCATTTGGTCAATGTACTTTTGGAACTCGTGTGTTCTTGATTTCGCGTCAGTCTTCAAAGACAATTCAAAATCTTTTAATGAATAAAACTCTTTGTCTTTCATATTATGTATATATATAATGTATATGATAAATAAATGTGATGTAAAGTTACTGCATTATAATTAATTATCAAAATTTATTTGGAAAATACGTTTTTGCATTTATAAATAAAAGTATGTATATTTGCAGGCGAAATCATTCTCATTCAGTAGCTGATGTGAGATGATGCTTAAAAACTATTAACCCAACAACAATAGCATGAGTAAACAGATATTAGTAATGGAAGAGGACTTGAGTTTCATTATATGGAGTTTGTGTTTGCGCTTCTTCAAGGGAGGAATGCGTGATTCGTTTGAGTATAATACTCATACTTTTCCATATAGGGACGAATCAGTTGGTGTATTGAACACAAAAGAATATCAAATATAAACATGGGTAAAATGTATGATTTTTTAATTGTCGGTTCCGGACTGTTCGGTGCTACTTTTTCATGGTGCGCCCAACAAGCAGGAAAAACGTGCCTTGTCATAGATAGACGTAAGCATATAGGAGGTAATGTCTTTTGTGAAAAAATACAGGGTATTAATGTACACAAATATGGACCACATATATTTCACACCTCTAATAAAAAGGTATGGAAATTTGTGAATCAATTTGTTTCATTTAATAATTTTATACTCAATACTAAGGCTAATTATAAAGATAATATCTACAGTTTGCCATTCAATATGAATACATTTTATGAAATGTGGCATACTGTGAAACCGAAAGACGCGCAGGACATGATTCGACAACAGTGTTATGAAGGGATAGTGCATAATTTAGAAGAACAGGCCATTTCCATGGTTGGGCTTGACGTCTATGAAAAATTGATAAAAGGCTACACAGAGAAACAATGGGGAATGCCATGTGTCTGCCTTCCACCGTATGTCATACGAAGATTGCCAGTACGATTTACTTTTAACAATAACTATTTCAACGATACATTTCAAGGTATTCCTATTGAAGGGTATAACCGTTTGATTGTAGAATTACTGAAAGAATGTGATGTTGAAACTAATACAGATTTCTTTGACGGATGGGACAAAAAATGGAGAAGTATAGCTAAACAGTTGGTTTACACTGGAAAAATAGATGACTTCTACTATTGTAAATACGGTAGTTTGCAGTATCGCTCCCTGAGATTTGAACATAAAATAATCAACACTCCTAATTATCAAGGCATGGCTGTTATGAATTTTACGGATAAGGACATTCCTTATACTCGCATCGTTGAGCATAAACATTTTGAAATGTCGGGAGATTCAGTGTATGACAATCCCAAGACTGTTGTTACATGGGAATATCCGCAAATATATTCTCGTGGCAATGATGCTTACTACCCCGTCAACAACAAAAAAAACAACGCGATTTATGCCAAATACAGGCAATTGGCAAAAAAAGAGCGTGGAATCATTTTCGGTGGTCGCTTGGCTGAATATAAATATTATAACATGGATCAAGTTATATGTAATGCCCTTAATACATGGGAAAAAGTACGTGGCAATTTTGAGGACTGCATGGACAAGAAGTTGTACTTATAGAAAAAGATACTGTTTAAACGTTAATGTGTTTAAAAATCATATTAAAAAATATTCACTAAATATATAAAATACTTATGAAGGAATTCAAGAGCAAAACGGCACTAGTTGCTGGTGGGGCGGGATTTGTTGGTTCGCATTTATGCAAACGATTATTTTGTTGTGGTTATAATGTAATTTGCATTGACAATCTTTCCTCTGGAAATAAAGAAAATATATCAGAATTGATAAGATATGATAATTTTAAATTCATAGAACAAGATGTAACTTCTACTATCAATATAAGGGAAGCTGTTGATGAAATATACAATTTGGCTTGTCCCGCCTCACCAATAAAGTATCAAAAAAAGCCAATACAAACATTTTGTACAAATGTGATAGGTTCACAGAATTTGTTGGAATTAGCGTACCAGAAAAAAGCTCGCATTTTGCTTGCCTCAACAAGTGAAGTATATGGAGAACCTATGATGCATCCGCAGCGTGAGGACTACCGTGGAAATGTTAATCCGAATGGCATTCGTAGTTGTTATGACGAGGGGAAACGTGGAGCTGAGACATTGTTTTGTGATTATAATAGGAGTCGTGCTGTGGATGTGAAGATAATAAGAATTTTTAATACGTATGGCCCTAATATGGGAGATGACGATGGACGGGTTATATCTAATTTTATAGTCCAAGCATTAAATAATAGAGATGTGACAGTTTATGGTGATGGAACTCAAACTCGCTCATTTCTATATGTGGATGATTTGATAGAAGGTATAATTCGTATGATGCATACGGATTGCAACTTTGTAGGACCTGTAAATATTGGCAACCCACATGAAATCAGTATAATGAAATTGGCAAAGAAAATAGTGGAGCTGACCGGATCAAATTCGAAAATAGTAAAAAGCCCACTTCCTCAAGATGATCCTCATCGAAGATGTCCTGATATATCTCTTGCACAAAAAAAACTGAATGGATGGCTTCCGCAAATAAGATTAGATGAGGGGCTACAGAAAACTATTAAGTATTTTAGAAACGCATAAGAGTAATATATAAAATGAGAAAGTATTCAATAATCGAAATTGGTCTTTCAATTAAAGTCCTTACAGTATTTGCATTAGTGATAATCACAACGGCAGGAAATGCACAAAAGAAAAAAGAAACAACTAAAATAAATAATAAACGAGAATTATTTCTAAGCGATAGTTTAGAAATAAGAACACAAAATTCTCCAAAACGGTTATCTCCATACGACAAGAGTAGCATCGGAAAAGCATTAAACCCCATGATGCCTAATTGCCGAAATGTAGCCAATTTTAAGGTGATTGACAAAGGGTTTCTTTGCATCTTATATGCTTACAATGCCTCGGATATTTTAGATTCTAAAACATATGATGATTTGCAGCGATTGGAAATTGGTGGAAAATATATCAAATACTATAGTTCTTTTGTGTATGAGGCTGATTCAAGTGCTACTGCAGAAATGACAGAGGTTAATCAAGCATACCATATGAACTACAATATAGATGATGATGATGTTTCAATAGCAATGTCCATAAACGGGAAACATCAGGGGTGGTCTAGGTCTTTATTTTCTGAATTTTTTGTGGATTTATCTCATAATAATATAACAGAATATTGCCGAATGCCTGAAATGCTAAAGAGGTATGACTGTTATTATGTCGAACCTTTTCCCCAGCAAAATTGGCAGATAGATACCGAAAAACTAAATATAGGAGGATATCTATGTCAAAAGGCCACATGTTACTTCAGAGGACGTAGTTATACAGCATGGTTTGCTATAGATATTCCTATTAGTTACGGTCCCTGGAAATTTAGAGGTCTTCCTGGCCTTATAATGAAAATATATGACGATGAAAAAAAATTCATTTTTGAATGTGTTGGCATCAAGCAACAAGACGTTCCTATTATTCAGTTGGATTGTTATCGGAAATATCGAAAAACAAGTAGAAAAAATCTAGACAGGACATTGAAACGGATTTGTGAAAATTACTACACCATAACAGGGCTGACTAATGTTGTCAATAATCATTTGCGTAAATATGACCCAATGGAAATGAAATAAATTTTAAAGAGTTTCGCAGGCTTTTTAAAATACCTTTATTATAAACCAAATTTACAAAATGCGAAAAAAACGACCGAGAAAACAAAGATGCCCTCTTGTATTAAGAAGGCTAGTGTATTAATTATTTATTTACTAACAATTATCGAGAATTTATGAAAGGAATTAAAAAAATCTCACTTGTCAGTCTCAATCAGTCTGAACTAACAAAAAAACAACAACAATTAATTTTTGGAGGAAACGCCTGTCGATGTGGTTCTTGTGGAGCAACTGCCACTGATTCTGCAAATAAAAATGCAAATTATGATGGTGGAATTACCGGAACGGGAACAAACGATCCTTCATGCAAATGTGATGGTGTAATAGAGTTCATTAGAGGATCTTATGCAATCTGATGATATAGTTTTTTTGTACTAAGTATATCAAATCACCTTTTTAGAAAATCAAAATGCTAAGAGGTGATTTGATTTTGACTATACCAAACATATTGCATATATCTATTATATAAATAAAGAAATCTATCACGATTTAAAACATGATAAAATCACTCAAAAATGGATATTTATAAGAAATATAATTACCAATTTAACTTACCAGCGTCAGTTCCATTCAACTCTTTAGTTAATTTGCGCCACTTGGTTTTTGAAGTGACAACCCATTGCAATCTAAATTGTACATATTGCGGCTATGGGGCTCTTTATAATATGCGTACTCACCAAGAACGTATCCACATGCCATTTGAAATGGCTAAATTATTAATGGATTATCTTTACAACATATGGGATAAATATAAAATTGACTATGACGTAAGAGATACATTTGTTGGATTTTATGGCGGAGAGCCCCTTCTTAATTTTAAATTAATAAAAGAAATTGTCGAATACGTTGAAAATCATCCATTGCATAATAGACATTTCTATTACACAATGACAACAAATGCAATGTTACTGGACAAATATATGGATTTTTTGGCGGAGAAAAACTTCTATCTTGTTATTAGTTTGGATGGTGACGAAATGGCGCATAGCTATCGGGTTGACTGTACTGGCAAAAACTCTTTTAAAGAGGTTTTTAATAAAGTAAGAAAGCTACAGGTTCGGTATCCTGAATATTTTGAAAAAAAAGTCTCCTTCAATTCTGTATTGACAAATCGAGGACGTTTGTTGGATGTAAAAAAATTTATATTAGATAATTTTGGTAAAAATCCGATGGTTTCTGAAGTTAATGATTTTGGGGTTTTAAAAGACAAAAAAGATGAGTTTGATAAAATATTCAGATCAATAAAACAAGAAACAAATAATGATTTATGCAAAAAATATCTAAACGATGTCGATTTTCCGAAAATCCCTGAAAACCGTATCTCATATACGATTTTGAGGTATCTTAGTGGTAACAGTTTTCCGTCATACAATTCACTTCTTCCTCAAAAAGAGGGCAAAATATTTCCAACAGGAACATGTTTCCCTTTTGACAAAAAGATGTTTGTTAATGTAAAAGGAGAATTACTTCCATGTGAGCGAATTAATCAAAAATATAGTCTGGGGGTAATAAAAGAAGATGGTGTGCATATTGATTTTGATTCTATAGCAAAAAAGTACTCCGAATATTACAAACGAGTATATGACTTATGTAAAGCATGTTATGCGAAACCAATTTGTGAACAATGTATGTTTTATATCTCTAAATTAGAGGAAAAACCTTCTTGTTCCAACTTTCTTAATAAAAGGCAGTACGAAGAACTAATAACAAGGCATTTGAAATATTTATCTGATAACCCTGCTATATATCAGCGAATAATGAAGGAAATGTATTAACCAACTTATATATTAAGTAAGTCGTAAAAATTAATTTATACTAAGCCGCATGGGCAAAATTGATA
>JAMPEL010000046.1 GCA_023665185.1 Roseburia sp. | reverse complement strand
CAGCCGCTGAAATGTTAAAAATGTGCCATCCCTCCCAAGTGACATAATGTCAAAAAAACTTGCCCGCATACAGCTGTCCTGCAATATGTGCGGCAGAATGGTTTCGGCTTTGGGATTTTCGTTTGTGAAACACATATAAGAAGCGCAATGGATGCATGGAGACGCTGTAACATCTTTGATACGGGCTATATGCACGGAGTGTATCACTCGAAACCACTCGAAATGTCGGGTGAACCGTTTTTTTTCTTTCTCGTCTCTTTGTCGTGTCAAGAAAAAACAATATATTTGCAACAGACAGAGTTCCTCGGATTTGTATGTCTATGGTGAAAAAACTATTTGTTAAACTTAAATGCTGCGGTTTCATTATGAGTGAGTTGCATTCTTGTCGAAAGATTGCTTGGCAAGTGTGACTTTTACGGGCACATTTCGCCAAAACATTATTATAAAAAGATGGCAGACAATAAATATATGGGCAAAATAGTCGAGACTGTTGGAATGTGCGCTTTCCTGTTCTGTTGCGGGTTGCCTTCTACGGACGGGTTCTCCGACAAACTGATAGTGCCGAAATGGTATTATAGTCTCATTACTTTTTTTCTGTTAGTCATATTTATGGCATACAGAAGAAAAAGTAAAGCTGTGTCTCTTTCCTGCGTTTCCTTAATGCCAAATTTAAGTATAGCCGCATGTGTCATGTTCATCATAGAAGTTGTTTTTATTGTTTTAGAAATAGCCACTAATGGGATACATGCTTCAGGAATAAGGGGGACGTTTGACAACCCGGCAGGGGTGTCGTTATTTTTCTGTATTCTATTGCCTTTTTCCATAAGAGGGGTCGATTATATTTGCTTCGGGCGAAAAATGTCACCGATTGTACCTTGTTCTCTCAAACTTCTTTTCATTTTGCTTGCTGTTTGTGTAGTCCTTTTGTCAAAATCACGTACCGCAGTAATATGCCTTTTAGTCTTGGCATCTGTATTTTGTATATACAGGATTAGAATGCGCCAAATACTAAAGGTGTTGTTTCCTCTTGTCATTATAATGGCATCATGTGGCCTATGCTCTTTTTGGAAGGCTGATTCTACTGATGGGCGCAAGTTTATATTGGCAACTACATGGAACCTTATAAAAGAAAAACCTTTGGCAGGTCATGGATATGGCGGTTTTCATAGAGAATACATGGATTTGCAGGGGCACTTCTTTTCTTTGCATCCGGATTCCAAATATGCAATATTAGCAGATGATGTGCGTCATCCTCTTAATGAGTTTTTATTTGCATGGTGTGAATATGGAATTGGCGGCTTAATCTTATTGTGCACATTATTTGCCTCCCCGATGATGGCATATTTAAAATTGAAAGATGAAATGCTTGAAGTATGGCTGTGTGCTCTGATTCCGATATTTATTTTCTCTTTATTTTCTTATCCTTTTCATTACCCTCTGTCATGGATGGTTGTTATAGGCTGTATATGTCGGACGATAAAAGTCATAGGAATAAGAAAGAAAGTGTGTAAGGAACAATACAGAACTCATGCTTTTGTCTGTATAGTCATGGCAAGTATCTGTTTATTGTCTTTCATTTCCTATGAGGCTAAATATGAAAGGGAATGGGGGCGGATTGCAAAAATTGCGGCGGAAAAACATCCGAGAAAAGTCCTGCACAGATATAAAACGCTGTATAGGCATTACAGCCGTAATCCTTATTTTTTGTATAATTATGCTTTTGTCCTGTATTCTGCCAGCTCTTTTGATGAGGCTGCGTTAATAGCGGAAGAATGTGGAAGATTATGGAGCGGGTATAATCTGGAATTGCTTACAGGAGACATTTACCGAAAAAAAAGAGCGTATAAAGAGGCTGCGGAGCATTATAACATGGCATATAATATGTGCCCGTCTCGTTTTGCCCCTTTAGCGGGATTGATGTACACGTATGCGGAATGCAATAAGAAAGAACGGGTTATACAGATTGCCAAAACGATAAAAAACAAGAATATAAAAGTTGACTCTAAGACAGTGCAAGGTATTAAAGAGGAGGCTGAAATGTTTTTGCGAGAATTAAAATAACTATTAATTTAAAAAGAAGTGATTATGAATTACAAAAAATTATTGGGAGTTTATACTCCGTTTGGAGTAGCGGCTATTATGTCCGGGTTGACTTTTATCGGCTGTTCACAGGATGAGGACTTTGAGAATGACTATGATGAGGAGGTTATAGAAACCCTTGCTGAGCAAAAGATGACAAGGGCTGTGGAAGGAGGAAGCTTTTTGTATATAAGTGGAGGCAGTGCGCAATCAGAACCAATTGTTCTTGTACAAGATTATTTTAGTGCTAAGATTCATGCGAGTTGGGGTGAGGGGTATGCCGCTTTTGTAAAACCTACAATATCTTTTTCTGAAGAGTCTATGATATATAGAGATTATACAAGCAATAGACGAATAGAATACTCATTAGGAGTGTGCTCTGCTTCAAATGTGGGAATACATTCTAACTCTATATCAGGAAGATATCATATTTCTTATGATAAATATTATTACAAAAATTCATCTTATACATATTATAAAAAAGAACATTATGATACCGAAGGAACATTTGAATTAAAAGGTGTAGTAAGTTATACACAATCTCCCAAATGAGATTAAGTATTCAAGAAATCTGTTGAATCTTAAATTCGAAAGATTTTCTCTTGTTGTAAAACTTTAATCTGTAATAACTTAGGTGCCTATTTCGGTTTCTGCATAATATTTGATTGGTTATAAAAACATAGAAGTGATGAGAATGCAAAAAAAATATATAAGTCTTTTTTCGGCTATAGTCGGCATCGCATGTGTGAGCACGCCTGTTTTTGCGGGGAACACACCGGATTTCCATTCAGGCAATTCGGTATTGTATGATGCCAACGATATGTCGGAGAAGGTAGACAAATCATTGCCGTTTATTGAATGGCTGACGTCCTCATACAGTTCTTTTGACGGAAGCGTCAGGTCGATGAGAAAAATAGAGAAAGTGCGGCTCGTGCAAATAGAAGGATTCTATGAGATGAGATACGACTATCGTCCACCTCATTCGTTCAAGGTTATCATAAAGGACACCCGTACAGATTGGGAATCTGTCTCCGACTATAGATCGGAAAGATGGCATTCTATTTCAGAGGGAAGCTACACTGTGGGTGTGGGAGGCATAGCTTATTACAAAGGATTGTATTATGAGAAGAAGCGTCCGATTGTATGGGTTATTGACAGCACATTCCAAATGATTACGGGATATAAAAAGGAGTATTGGATTAGGCACGAGATGGTTGAGGATGCATATTTGGGCAATCCTGAAGACATTGACATCTTGCATACGATTCTGTTGCCCGATAGTATGGGATCTGTGCGGCGCATGACGCTTTCCGAAGACATGAGCGTTCTGCATGAGTGGTTTCATCCCGATGCGGAAATATTCAATATGCGTCCGGTCGTTGTATATCTCGACTTGTTGTCGAAGCCGAGCTATACGTATGAGTGGTGGATGAGACACAAGAAAAAAAGATGAATGTTTATCCGGGAAAAATAGACATTCCATATAAGGAGTATAGAATGTCAGTATAAGGAGATTTGAAAGGCTCGTCCGGCATTTGGAATGATACGCTCAATGTTCCAGATGCCGGATGAGTTTGGTATATTGGATAATATGAAAGACATTGTATTCAAATCTATTCAAGTTTGCATTTGCAGGTGGACTCTACAAACCATAGAAAAATAAGCCAATGACTGACTTTTTTCATGCTTGCTTTTCGTATGTTTGGAAAAAAAGCTAAATTTGCACGTTAAATGCCGCCAAAGTACTGAAAAAACGGTCTTTATCGAAAAACATATACGCTTTGGGTATGTGTCAGGCATAAAATCAAGCAATATAGTAATAATAAAATATCGAAGACAAAAAATGGCAAAGAAACAGAAAGAAGAGGCTATTGCACTTGATGAACAGTTGAGCAAGTCGGAAGCCTTTATCGAAAAGAATCTCAAAGTAATCATTATTGCTCTTGTGGCGGTAATTGTTGTGGTAAGCGGAATATTCCTCTACAACAACCACATGTCGGATGTGGAGCAGCAGGCTCAGAAAGCAATTGCCAAGAGCCAGACAGCCTTTGCGCAGTCACAGTACGATCAGGCACTCAATGGTGACGGTGCAAGCAGCAAGGGTTTTTTGAAGATTATCAGTGACTACAGCGGTACAAAGACTGCGAACATTGCAAAGCTCTATGCGGCTCTTTGTTATGCGAATACAGAGAAATATGCCGAGGCGATAAAGATGTTTGAAGATTTCGATCAGAAGAACGACCAGATGGTTTCTCCTGCATCGTTGGGCGCTTTGGGCAACTGCTACATTAAGAACGGTCAGAATGAGAAAGGTGCGGAGATGTTGGTGAAGGCTGCCAAGTCGGCAGATAATAACGCGCTCAGCCCGCTGTTCCTTCTTCAGGCTGGCGAGGTGTATGAGTCTTTGAACAACAACGAGAAGGCTGTCGAGCTTTATAAGGAGATTAAGAGCAAGTATTTCCGCTCTCCTGTAAGCCTGAATATTGACAAGTATATCGAAAGAGCTACAAAATAAACAGTCTGCGGAATGGCAAGCAAATATCATAATCTTTCGGACTACGACATTGCCTCTGTGCCATCAGCCGAGGGCATGAGGTTTGGTATTGTGGTGAGCGAGTGGAACAACAACATTACCGGTGCCTTGCTTGAGGGTGCGTGTGATACGCTGAAAAAGAACGGTGTACATGAAGAGAATATAAAGGTTCTTACTGTGCCGGGAAGTTTCGAGCTGGTGTATGGTGCTTCCCAAATGGTAAAGTCGGGAGTGGATGCCGTGATTGCCATAGGATGTGTGATTCGTGGTGATACCCCTCATTTCGATTATATTTGTGAGGGCACCACATACGGGCTTGCCCGTTTGAACACCACTCAGGACGTGCCGGTCATCTATGGCTTGATAACAACCAACGATATGCAGCAGGCACTTGACCGTTGTGGTGGTAAAATGGGCAACAAGGGCGATGAGTGTGCTGTGACAGCGATTAAGATGGCTGACTATGCAAAGAAAATAAAGCAGCTCTGATTCTTTTTTTTCAGTTGCTCAGTAATTATAGAATGTATAGGGACTTGACTTTCGATAAAGTTCAAGTCCCTGTTCGTTTTTTTGTGTTCTGTCGTAAGGGGTATACCGCTTCTTCAGGAGAGGAGAAACAATGTTTCATTTGTTGCCATTTAAGGTATAAAAGGTAAGAATGATTTCTGCAAGTCAAATATATGTTGTACTTTTGTAAAACACAAAACAGTTGAACAATCAAAAAGGTCGGCAAAATATTATTCAATGCCTTTAAGGCAGTTCTGCTGCTTTATATTGGCATAATTCTGTTGTTCAGTTTTCCATTTACCCAAAGGCAATTGGCAAGCTGGACAGCCTGCGTTTTGTCGGATGTGATGCACACGAATGTGACAGTTGGCACGGTGAGCATCGGCTTTATGAACCGCTTGATTGTGGACGATGTGTCGGTAGAAGACCTTAATGGCAAAAGCCTCCTTAAAATAGCCCGTATGTCTGTGTCCGTCGATTTGCTTTCGCTGCTTCATGGAGGCATTGATGTGCCAAGCGCGCAACTGTTTGGCTTGAATGTCAGGCTGTATAAGGACACACCGGAGGCAATACCGAACTATCAATTTGTTTTGGACGCATTCAAGTCGGATAACAAAAGCAATTCGGGGCAGATGAGGCTGCGGGTAAATTCTTTTATTATGCGTCATGCGAATGTCAGTTATGACATTGTCTCGGAAAAGACTACACCCGGAATCTTCAATAAAGACCATATATCTTTGCAGGATGTCGGAATGACAGTGGTGTTGAAGACTTTTGCGGCTGACTCTCTCAACTTGGGTATAAAGCGTTTGAGCGCGAGAGAAGGCGGTTCGGGATTGGAACTTGAGAATTTCCAACTGAAACTGGAGGCCAATGAGCGTGAGTGTGTAATTCCTGTGTTTGAGCTTCGCACGGCAAACTCTCTGGTCAAGCTGGACTCTGTTCTTGTTGAGTATGTGGATTATGCCAGAGACGGAGAGTACAGTTACAAGACCTCTATGTCAGATTCGTATGTCTGCCTCTCTGATTTTCGGGGATTGCTGCCCGCTTTGGGAGACAAAGACGTTGTCGTGTCGATAGGCGCGGACATATCGGGCGGAACAAAAGGTGTGAGAGTGGAGCATCTGCTTGTCAATACAGAGGATGAGGGTTTTTGTCTTGACATGAATGCGGCACTCGATTTGCTTTCTTCTGGAGAGAATCGGATGACAGCTGATGTCCGTGAGTTGCGTGTGTCAGACAGCGAGACTACAGACTTCTTCTTCTCGCTATTGGAACAGGAAACTTTGGCTGACAGAATGCACTGTCTTGGTTTTGTGAATTTTAGTGGTACCTTGTCGAAACAGGGTGATGCGATAAAGGCTGACGGATGCCTTAGTTCGGGAGCAGGTGATTTGGACATAAGCTTTGACTCCCGCTCAAAGCGTTTGTTTACAGGATGCATTGGGAGTGACAGGCTGGATTTGTCGCTTGTTACCGGTGACAATAGTTTGGGAATAGCTTCTTTCAATATAAATGCCGATGGCGAGTTGGTAAGCAACTCTATTCCTGAAGGCATGCTGTATGGAACGATAACCGGCATTGATTATTTGGGTTATCGTTATCACAATATTGCTTTTGACATGAGGTCGGAAAACAAGATGCTTGACGGCTGTGTCACTGTAAATGACAATAATCTTCGTTTGAACGCTTCCGGAACGCTCTCTTTGGATTCTGCTAATATTGGATGTAACGCTTTAGTGTCGGTACGCGATTTCTCTCCTAATTTGTTGAACCTTACAGATGGGTTTGTCGGCGACAGTTTTGATTTTGACGTGGCTGTTAGGCTTGACGGGGAAAATCCTGATTTGGCAGTGGGAACCATACTTGTCGATTCTGTCCGGATATGTTCAGCGGATACCGTCTATGTCATGGAAAAACTGGAAATCAGTGCGGAGCCGACAGAGAGCGGAGATAGGCATATTGTGGTCAGTGGCGATGTGGTGGAAGCTGATATATATGGTAATATGGCTTATTCGCAGATTCCCGCTTTCTTTAAAAGCCAATTGTCGGCTTATCTTCCCTCGCTAATACACGGAGGGGGCAGAACCGAAGCCGATTTTGATTTTGACATTCAGTTATATGACTCGGATGTGTTGCGACATATCCTTAATGTGGATTATGTGCTTGAAAAGCCTTTGCATATATGGGGAAGGGCAGACTCGGAACTTTCGACAATGTCTTTGGCTCTTGACGCTCCGCGTTTTCAATATGACGGAACCCGGTATGATGACTTGCGCTTGTTGTGTAATAACACTGATGAGAAATCGGATGTGTCGCTTTCTTTATTAAGGCGAAATCAGGATGAGACCATCAGGGTAAATGTGGAAGCCAATGCGGGCGATGACAAGCTTGCTGCAAAGGTCAGATGGAAAAACACTGCGGTTAATTCGATAAGTGGAGAAATCAGTGCCGTGACCACATTCGAGGACAGTGTGGGCGCGTTGAATACCAATATCTACTTGCAGCAGTCTGAATTGCTCATAAATGATACGGTGTGGCATGTGCATCCGGCGCATATCGGATTGTATAAAAAGGAAATACATTGCAATAATGTGAAGATAGAGAACAATACCCAGTATATAAAGGTGAATGGTATTGTGTCGGAGAATGAGTCAGACTCAATTGTGGCGGACTTGAGTGATTTGCGTCTTGAATACTTTCTCGACCTGATAAATTTTCATTCGGTAGAGTTTAAGGGCAGGGCATCTGGTAGGGCAATATTGAGCAATATCTATGTAAAACCGGATGTGAAAGCTTTCTTGAGGGTGAACGATTTTCATTTGCAGGGAGGGTATCTGGGAACGGCAGACATCAGTGCCAACTGGGACGAGCAGGTCAACGGTATATCTATTAACGGACATATCACGGACTTGGACAACAGTGCAGACGATGAGATACTGAGAGTGACTGACGTGCAGGGGTACGTGTCTCCGGGAAATAACGACATTAACTTGCTGATAAATGTAAATAACACCAATGCCGGGTTCTTGAACGGATTTTTGGGTGGTGTGTTCTCCGATATAAAGGGAAGCACAAACGGATATTTGCGCGTGGTGGGACCGTTGAGCGACATAAATCTGGTGGGAAACATTGTGCCGGATATAAGTATGCGTTTGCGTGCCACTAATGTGGTGTATAATATAAGTGGAGACACTGTCAGGCTACAGCCGAACAAATTTGTATTTGACAATATTGGAATACGTGACAAGAAGAATAACCGTGGTGCGATAAACGGGATTGTGGAACATGGCAACTTGAAAAATTTCTCGTATAAGTTCAATATCAGCATGGACAATATGATATGCTATGACGAGCACGAGTTTAATTCAGATAAGTTCTATGCCACTGTCTATGCCAACGGAAACATGCAGATTAATGGTGCGGATGGTCATCCGCTTAATATAACAGCCAATATCACCCCGGTGAAGGGAAGTGTGTTTGCATACGATGCCGCCACCCCTGATGTGGTGCTTAGTTCTAATTTCTTGGAGTTCCGGGACAGAAAAGATGCTGAACTGCTTGAGGCGGGACAAAAGGAAGAGGCGGAAAGGGAGTTTGTGACGTTTGGAAAATACGGCGAGGAGGCGGCAACTGTAGGTGTACCGCTTGTCCCGGAAGTGGAACATATCGGAACGAATGAGGCGGACAAGGATGATTATGAGTATGAGGGAGATATATTTATGGACCTCCGAATCTCTTTGACACCGGATTGCGAGATAAAGTTGCGCATGGATAATACGGAAGACGGATACATCACTACATACGGAAATGCCAGCTTGCGCGCGTCTTATCATAATAAAGGAGCTTTTCAGCTGTTTGGAAACTATAATATAACCAGTGGACGCTATAGGCTTTTCTTGCAGGAACTCATCTTCAGAGACCTTGCCATACAGAATGGAAGCGAGGTGAAGTTTAACGGGAACCCGTTTGATGCCAATCTGCATCTTATCTGCCACCATACGCTCAACTCTGTGCCGTTGAGCGATCTTACGGCTTCGACTGCATACATACAGAACAACAAGGTGAAGGTGATATGTATTCTTGACATTACAGGACAATTGGGAAATATGAACTTTAAGTTTAATATCGACCTTCCGAATGTCAATGATGAAACCAAACAGCTTGTGCATAGCATGATAAGCTCAGAGGAGGAGATGAACATGCAAATCATCTACCTGCTTGGAGTAGGACGGTTTTATACCAATGAATTCGCGCGTGCCAATGGTGACACGAACTCTTCACAGGCGATAAATTCCTTGATTTCATCTACACTTAGCGGGCAGATAAACCAAATGTTGTCCAGTATGATGGGGGATAACCGTAAGTGGAACTTCGGCGCAGGATTCACTACTGGTGAGCGTGGTTGGGAGGACATTGATGTGGAAGGTATGCTTTCCGGCAGTTTGCTTGACGACCGTTTGCTGATAAACGGTAATTTCGGCTATCGTGATAACGCGCTGACCCAGACTTCAAACTTTGTCGGAGATTTCGATGTAAGGTGGAGAATCACCGAGAAAGGAAATACTTATATCAAGGCATATAACCAAATGAACGACAGGTATTTCACCAAAGCTACATTGAATACTCAAGGTATCGGTATCAGTTATCAGCGGAGTTTTGAATCTTGGCGCAATCTGATGAAATGGAAAAAGCGTGAGAAAGAATCCAAATCTGCAGAGGTGAAAGCTGATTCTGTAAAGTGATTGATGGAAGTGGGAGGGCGAACTTTGGGATTGAGAGCAAAAAACTGCGGACTGTTTCCTGCTTTTTTGTATGGATATGGTGTGAAATAATACATTACAATGAAAAGACAATTTTTAATTTTCCTCGCTCTTTGTGTGAGTGGCATGGTATTCTCTCAGGTGTCTGATATATTTACTTGGGCGGACGGTCGTATATTTAGAAAAATGGAATATCTTCCTCTCCTGAAGATGCAAGGCTCTGAGTCGAATATATTGGCGCATACTTCGGTGTATACTTATAAGGAACTTCCTGTAAAGTCGAAGAACGGGAAGAATGCATATATATTAAAGTTGATGAGGTGTGGTGGCTGTGAGGGACAAAATATAGAGGATACGTATTATGATTATTTTTCTTTATGGCATAATGGAAAAAGGATTTTTAATCTGGTACCAATGGATCCAATGTGTACGGTTGATGGAATAACAACAGACCAAAACTGTGATTATTATTATCAAGTCCATCTTGATGACGATTCTTTTGCCCTGTTTTTGGGCGGGTTGGTTTACGGTTATGATGAGGCTCCGCAGATGCTTATAATTTTATGTCATAACGGGCAGGCCGACTTGGTTTATTATGATTACTCATACACTTATAAGTTTACTCCCGGAGAAGACTTCTCCATCGAGTGTGTTTCTAACTGCGACTGGATGGAGGACTGTGACTATTCCGCCGGTTTTGCTCGACCGCACGATTCGGTTCTTAAAACTCTCTCCAAACATAAGATATGGAAGGAAGGTAATATGTTGAAATATAAGAGCTGGAAATAGGGTAAGCATTAATATAAGAGCCTGTTTAAAGAGTAATTCCTTTCGCAGATTTCAATGTTATGAAGAAGAAAAACTTGCCTTGAAATGATAGTGTGACGAATGAACCACAACGAGTTGGTGTTATACGACTTGTGGAACACTATGTGAGACCGCAGAGTTACAGGCACGTGCAGTCTTCTTTTTAGGTCATAAAGTGATGATATTTTGTAATGTGAGTTTTTGTTTGTATTTTTGTCCGTCATTCAGAAATATGACTTTTTCCCGTCCATAATAGTCTGTTTTCAGACGGGAGACTTATTTCTCAGAACTATAAAACTGTATAAGGTATGAATTACGGGTTCGTAAAGGTGGCGGCAGCCATACCGAATTTGAAGGTTGCGGATTGCGACTATAACGAGAAACAAATTGAAAACCTGATTATTCAGGCTGAAGGTAAGGGTGTGGAGATTATCTGCTTCCCCGAACTGTGTATGACCGGCTATACGTGTGGCGATTTGTTTGCTCAACAACTGCTTTTGGATAATTGTGAGAACGCGCTTTTTAAGCTGCTCGATTTCACTCGTTCACTGAATATCATATCTATCGTAGGTATGCCTGTACAGATGAATGCCACTCTTTTGAACGCTGCGGTTGTCATACAGGGAGGAAAGATTCTGGGAATAGTGCCAAAGATATTTCTTCCCAACTATAAGGAATTCTACGAGAAACGCTGGTTCGCCTCCTCGCTTTGCCACCCCAATGCGGCAACGCACCTTTGCGGGCAGATTGTGACGGTTAGCCGGAATATGGTGTTCCAGACATTGCAAACCTCGTTTGGGATAGAATTGTGCGAGGACCTTTGGGCACCTATACCGCCAAGCTGTGGGCTGGCATTAAAAGGGGCGGAGATTATTTTCAACCTTTCTGCGACAAACGAAGTGATAAGCAAGCACCGCTATCTTTGTGATTTGCTGGCACAGCAGTCGGCACGCTGTATAGCAGGATATGTTTATTCTTCTTGTGGGTTCGGCGAGTCTACCCAAGACCTTGTGTATGCCGGCAATGGAATGATTTACGAGAATGGCTCACTTTTGGCGCGGAGCGAGAGGTTCAGTCTTGAAGAACAGCTTGTCATATCCGAAATAGATGTGGAACGTTTGAGGACGGAAAGACGCATGAATACAACTTTCTCGGAAAGCGTCAGAATGCAAAAGACGGAAGAAGTGGTGGAAATCAGTTGTCAGCATACAGTCGGACAAGAAGATGCCGTCCTTACCCGATATGTCGATCCGCATCCGTTTGTGCCGGGAGGAAAGGCACTTGATGAACGCTGTGATGAGATTTTTGCCATTCAGGTTTGCGGACTTGCCAAACGTATTGTACACACATCGGCACAAACAGTCGTTGTTGGAATCTCCGGTGGATTGGATTCTACGCTCGCATTGCTGGTATGCGTGAAGACAATGGACAAGTTGAATCGCAGCAGAAAGGATATTGTGGGTGTGACCATGCCGGGATTCGGAACAACCGGACGCACTTACAATAATGCGATATCGCTGATGGAGTCGCTCGGAGTGACCATAAAAGAAATCAGCATCAAGGAAGCCTGCATACAACATTTCAAGGATATAGATCACGATATGGACGTGCATGATGTCACATACGAGAATGCGCAGGCACGTGAGCGTACCCAAATTCTTATGGATGTGGCAAATCAGATGGGCGGTTTTGTGATTGGCACTGGCGACTTGTCAGAACTGGCACTCGGATGGGCGACTTATAATGCAGACCACATGTCGAATTACGGAGTCAATTGCTCTATTCCGAAGACCCTTGTCCGCCATTTGGTTACATGGGTAGCCAATACGGTTGTGGACAATGACTCAAAAGCCACTCTTCTTGATATTGTGGACACACCGATAAGTCCGGAGCTTATTCCTGCTGATGAAAACGGAAATATAAAACAAAAGACGGAGGACTTGGTCGGGCCGTATGAGTTGCATGACTTCTTTCTATATAATTTCTTGCGTTTTGGCTTCCGTCCCGCAAAAATCTATTATCTGGCATTACACGCTTTTGCCTCATCAGGACAATATGATGATGAGGTGATTAAAAAGTGGCTGACCACATTCTGCCGCAGATTCTTTACACAGCAGTTCAAGCGTTCATGCTTGCCTGACGGGCCAAAGGTAGGTAGCGCAAGTCTGAGTCCTCGTGGCGATTGGAGAATGCCGAGTGATGCCAGTGCGGCTGCATGGATAAAAGAATGCGAGGAACTCAAATGAGCCGGATATGACGGACTGGAGGATTACAAAAGAAAGTCTGGACAGTGTCTATGCGGAAGTGTTTGATATAGAAACATTCAAGTCTGTAGACCCCTGTGGAATAGTATATAAACTGATGGATAATATAGGAAGGAATCCCTCGGTGCCTTCCACTCAGCTCGACATAGAGCTTGGCGCGCTTTTCGTGGCAATGATTTCATGGGGAAACCGCAAGGCAATACGTCAGGCCGCAGAAAGGATGCTTGGCGATGAGATGCACTGGCGACCGGCACATTTCGTTATGTCGGGAGCATTTGAGGATTCTTATAAAACGGCTAAAAACAATTGTGTTTATCGGACTTTGAATGTGGATACATTTAAGCGGGTCTGTCGAAAACTTAGGCAGGCATTGCAGGGAGCGTCCTCTATGGAAGAATTGTTCATGGGGAAGTCCGCAAAGGAAGTGGTGGCTGCAATATGTCAGTGGCTGTCTGACGCGAAAGTCGGAACGATGGACAAGTCGGCTTGTAAGCGAGTGTGCATGTTCATCCGGTGGATGACACGCAAGGAAGCTCCTGATTTTCATATATGGAAGAGCCGTCCGCAGTCTGATTTATATGCGGTTATGGATGTGCATGTATGCCAGCTTACCGCTACGCTGTTGAGAAACAAACGTCCTACATGGAAGGCCTGTGAGGAACTGACTGGCATATTTCGTGCTTGGGATGCGGACGACCCTTTGAAATACGATGTGGCCCTGATGGTTTTGTCCGACAAAATAGACAATAAAAATGGAGATTTAATATAAAGGAATAAACTAATCAATAAAACAATCAATATGGCCTCAACAACAGACGACAAGAAAGTTATCTTTTCGATGGTCGGAGTCTCAAAGACCATCCAGCAGAATCAGAAACAGATTCTGAAGAACATCTACTTGAGTTTCTTCTATGGCGCAAAAATCGGTATTATCGGTCTTAATGGTGCTGGTAAATCTACACTGATGAAAATTATCGCCGGCATAGACGAGCAGTATCAAGGCGAAGTGGTGTGGGCACAGGGGTATAGCGTGGGCTATCTTCCGCAAGACCCGCAGTTGAACTCTGAGAAGACCGTGAAGGAAAATGTGATGGAAGGTGTTCAGTATGTGTATGACGCACTTGCCGAGTATGACGAGATAAACAACAAATTCGGGCTGCCTGAATATTATGAAGATCCTGACAAGATGGATCAGCTGATGGCACGTCAGGCTGAGTTGCAGGATATAATAGACTCCACTGATGCGTGGAACATCGATTCCAAGCTTGAACGTGCGATGGACGCTTTGCGCTGTCCTCCTGCCGATTGGAATGTCGAGAACTTGTCGGGTGGAGAACGCAGGCGAGTGGCATTGTGCCGCCTTTTGTTGCAGAAACCTGATGTGCTTCTGCTTGACGAGCCTACCAACCACCTCGATGCGGAGAGTATAGACTGGCTTGAGCAGCACCTTCAGCAGTATGAGGGCACAGTCATTGCGGTCACTCACGACCGCTATTTCCTTGACGATGTGTCGGAATGGATTCTTGAGCTTGACCGTGGCGAGGGTATTCCGTGGAAAGGCAATTATTCTTCATGGCTTGATCAGAAGGCAAAACGCATGGCACAGGAGGAAAAGGCTGCAAGCAAACGTCGGAAGACGCTTGAGCGTGAGTTGGAGTGGGTGCGCATGGCACCAAAAGCACGTCAGGCAAAGGGTAAGGCGCGACTCAACTCTTACGACAAACTCATTAATGAGGACCAGAAGGAGAAGGAGGAGAAACTTGAGATATTCATACCGAATGGTCCGCGCCTCGGAAATAAAGTGATAGAGGCACAGCATGTGGCAAAGGCTTTTGGTGAGAAAACTTTGTTCCGCGATCTGAACTTTATGCTTCCGCCTAATGGCATTGTCGGTGTTATAGGACCAAACGGAGCCGGAAAAACCACATTGTTCCGCATGATAATGGGACAGGAGAATGTGGACGGAGGACTGTTTGAGGTTGGCGAGACCGTGAAGTTGAGCTATGTAGATCAGCAACATAAGGATATAGACCCTCAGAAAACCGTGTATCAGGTGGTGAGTCAGGGAAATGAGACGATACGCATAGGCAGTCGCGACATTAATGTCCGCGCTTATTTGTCTCGTTTCAACTTCAGTGGAGCCGACCAGGAAAAGCTCTGCGGGGTGTTGTCAGGAGGTGAGCGTAACCGCTTGCAGTTGGCATTGGCTTTGAAACAAGAGGGAAATGTACTTCTGCTTGACGAGCCGACTAACGATATAGATGTGAACACGCTCCGTGCGCTTGAAGAGGGATTGGAACAGTTTGCCGGCTGTGCAGTCGTGATAAGCCACGACCGTTGGTTCCTCGACCGTATCTGTACTCATATACTTGCATTTGAGGGCGATGGTAATGTCTTCTATTTCGAGGGTGGATATACTGATTATGAGGCTAATAAGGCGAAGCGTCTTGGATTGGAAGAGCCTAAGCGTATACGCTATCGCAAACTGATGGAAGACTAAATATTCTTCTTCGGATATATTAGAAGGAATAGTAATGTACACCGTACTATGGGCTATATATGCTTCCGTAGTGCGGTGTTTTTTGTGGTTTGTCCAGTGTTTTAAGTGGCTTGTTTTGTTTTTATGGACATTATGCAGGTGTTTGTTTACAGATATTATGCGAGGATTTTGGTAGGTGTGTTGTTTTTTGAGGGGCGACAGACTCCTTCATCGCTTTGCACCCGCAACACATTTGCCAAGAAACATCCGCATAACATATTGAATAAGCCCAGACATTGACAACTGTAAAAAATGGCTTGTTGATGAAAAAATAATTTTCCAAACGTGCATTTCGGGAGACTGTATTTGACATTTTGTCAGTTGGCGCGGGCACTCGATTTTAACAATCCGCGCAACTATTTGCACCGTATTGACGCTCAATTTTTCTGAGTCTGTGCATAAGTTGTTGATAATCAAGTAAATGCTATTTTCGAGGAAAATCGCAGTTTTAGACCAAAAACCAAGTGCTGGATACAAAATAGGATGTGTTGATAATCAGTGAGTTATGAGAAATCATCGTTGAAATCGTCATTTTTAGGGTTCAAAATCCATTTTTGTTTTTCGGGGCATTAAAAACTTGGTTGACGTCTTTTTGAGGAAATGATTTGGGAAAACACCCGATTTTAGGTCAAAAAACGGGCTTTGAAAATTTTGTTCACCTTGAAAATAAATTTTGTTCACCTTGCACAAAAAATCAGTGTACCTTGGAAATAAATTTTCAGCACCTTGTAATTTTGTGTTTTAGGGCACTTTTGGGGAGAAAAGGGGTGTTCAGACTTGAATTTATATATCTTTTTGTCTGGCGGATTGTTCTATTTGTCTACTTGAATTTTAGGATTCAAAACCCTCCGTAGAATCGCTCAAATGCAGCCGAGGTAAAGTCTGGTCGAAAAGAACGCGATTCTACGAGGTTGGGTTTTAACATATCAAATGGTCACAAAACAAGTGCTTTTATAGATATTTTGTGTCTAATTGCTACTTTTTGTGTGCTTGGCAAACTTCTTGTCTCGGATTTTCTGTTGAAATATATGCGGATAAAATTAAGGACAAATTCTAATATATAAAGATGGAATATGCCTCGTCAATTGGCAAAAATTATGTTCCACGATGTTTCTTTATCATTCCATATAGCTATACTTTACTCGAAAAAAATGGTTTCTTGCGGTAAAAGATACGAATAATTTTGCTGGATTTATATAAAATGCTTACCTTTGCACCCGCAAATGAGGATGGTTCGGTAGCTCAGTTGGATTAGAGCAGCAGCCTTCTAAGCTGCGGGTCAAGGGTTCGAATCCCTTCCGAATCACCAGTTGAATCGTCAATGCTCCATGATTTGAGGCATTGGCGATTTTTACGTTCTTGTATATTATATGTTGCATAAGCGGGGAATAGTGAGGCCTAAGCCCTAAAAAACTATGTGTAGACCGATTTTTTTTACTCTTATTTTTTTAATAAATAATTAATACGTACATTTGCTTTGTCTTGATTGAGCATTGTATGTGTCTGACCCTATTATGCGGGTATTGCCAGATGTGTGTGATGTGCTAATCTTAGATATAATACATTTGAGAAAAATATGACATCGAACTTTTTAATAGAAACTATAAAATAAAAATTGAGAATTTATGAAGATTTCGCGTATTGATCATCTGGGCATAGCTGTCCAGAGCATTGATGAAGTGCTTCCTTATTTTGAGAATGTGCTCGGATTGAAGTGCTATGCTGTAGAGGAAGTGGAAGACCAGAAAGTAAAGACTGCTTTTCTGAAAGTGGGAGAGGTAAAACTGGAGCTTCTTGAACCAACAAGTCCTGAGAGTGCAGTGGCTAAGTTCTTGGAAAAGGGCGGCAAAGGTGTACACCATGTGGCTTTTGCCATTGAGGATGGTGTGGCAAATGCTCTTGCAGAGTGTGACGAGAAGGGTATCCGTCTTATAGACAAGGCTCCGCGTCCAGGTGCTGAAGAGATGATGATTGCGTTCCTGCATCCGAAGTCTACAGCTGGAATACTTACAGAATTGTGTGAGAAAGCATAAGGGACACAATAACGAAAATTAGTGTTTGCAGCAAAAGGGACAAGGCTCTGAGTTCTTGTCCCGATACTTCTTTGTGAAGTGCTGTATGACAGTATCATTTTCATTTGATATTTCATCAATTGATTCTTTACTTATTATTAAGAGACAATATTGTATGAGCAAGCAAACAGAAAGAATACAGGAGCTTATTGAGCTTCGTGAAAAGGCGCGGCTTGGCGGTGGTGAGAAAGCTATAGACAAGCAGCATGCCAGAGGTAAATTTACAGCACGTGAGCGTATTGCGATGCTTTTGGACGAGGGCAGTTTTGAGGAGTTTGACATGTTCAAGCTTCATCGTTGCACCAATTTCGGCATGGAAAAGAAGCAGTATCTTGGAGATGGTGTGGTTGTCGGTAGTGGTACTATTAATGGTCGTCTTGTGTATGTCTTTGCACAGGACTTTACTGTGAACGGTGGTTCTTTGTCTGAGACAATGGCACAGAAGATTTGCAAGGTAATGGATATGGCTATGAAGATGGGTGCTCCGGTCATCGGTATCAACGACTCAGGTGGCGCGCGTATTCAGGAAGGTATCAATGCTCTTGCCGGATATGCGGAAATCTTCCAGCGCAATATCATGGCTTCGGGAGTGATTCCTCAAATATCCGGTATTTTCGGTCCTTGTGCAGGTGGTGCGGTGTATTCTCCTGCATTGACCGACTTTACTTTGATGATGGAGAACACCTCTTACATGTTCCTTACCGGTCCGAAAGTAGTGAAGACTGTTACAGGAGAGGATGTGGATCAGGAAAGTCTTGGAGGCGCAAGTGTGCATTCAACAAAGTCGGGTGTGACACATTTTACAGCTTCTACCGAGGAAGAGGCAATAGCTATGATTCAGCAGTTGTTGAGCTACATACCGCAGAACAATCAGGAGGAGACTCCTATTGTGGAGTGTACAGACCCAATCGATAGAATGGAGGATTCTCTCAATGAAATCATTCCTGACAACCCGAATCAGGCATACGACATGTATAAAGTCATAGCTGCGGTGGTTGACAACAGTGAGTTCTTTGAGGTACAGCCTAATTATGCCCAGAATATTATCATTGGTTTTGCACGCTTCAATGGCCGCAGTGTAGGTATTGTGGCAAACCAGCCTTCAAAGTTCGCGGGTGTGCTCGACTGCAACGCAAGCCGGAAGGCAGCACGTTTTGTACGTTTCTGCGACGCGTTCAATATTCCGATTGTGTCACTGGTCGATGTGCCAGGATTCCTTCCGGGAACAGGACAGGAGTACAATGCGGTCATTCTGCACGGTGCAAAGCTCCTTTACGCATACGGAGAGGCTACAGTGCCAAAGGTTACAGTGACATTGCGTAAGTCGTATGGAGGCTCACACATTGTGATGAGCTGTAAGCAGTTGCGTGGCGACTTGAATTACGCATGGCCTTCAGCTGAGATTGCCGTAATGGGTGGCTCAGGTGCTGTTGCCGTGCTCTATGCGAAAGAGGCAAAGGCAAAGAAAGATGCCGGCGAGGATGCTAATGCGTTCCTTTTGGAAAAAGAAGAGGAATATACAAAGCTTTTTGCAAATCCTTATAATGCAGCCAAGTATGGTTACATTGATGATGTGATAGAGCCTCGTAATACTCGTTTCCGTATTATACGTGCGCTTGAGCAGCTTGCGACAAAGTCACTTGTCAATCCTGCAAAGAAACACGGTAATATTCCATTGTAAAATACAGTTCGGGCTGTTTGGATAGGGTGGCGGTGTCAGATGTTCGTTTGGTGCGTATCGCATGGGTATGCAAGAATGAACAAGAGTGTGGCAGCACATCGTATCCCGGCTTTCGGACATAAATATTGATATGATGAGATTAAGATTATTAAGTTTGCTTTCCGTTTTATTTGTCGCATTTGGCGCGTATGCTCAGGGAGCGAGGGATTTTAAAATCAATGAGATTTACATTGCAGATCCTGCCGATGATTCTTGTGCCGGATATAAAGATGAGTACGGAGAAGCGGGAAGTTGGATAGAAGTGGCTAATACGTCTTACACAACGCGAGACATACGTAGCTGCTATCTTACGAACAATCGAGCGGTTCTTGACAAGACACTTTCGGCTCCGGAGCGTATGTCCATGATGTCTCTTATACCAAAAGGCGACTCACGTACCAATCTTACAGCCAAGCAGCGTATTACGTTTTTTGCTGACGGTAATGTGAACAGAGGAACCTTGCATACAGACTTCACTCTTGAGGCTGGAAAAGAGAATTTCATTGCTTTATATGACGGTAATGGAGTGACTTTGCTCGATTCCGTGACTGTGCCTGTTCTTCCTGCAGGGCATTCCTATGCCCGCATCTATGATGCCGCTACGGAAAACTATGTGTGGGTATGTGTGCAGCCGGCAGAGGTGACACCAAATGCGCCAAACAAGGTTGACAATGCTTCTGACGATAAAATAAAGCAGTTCAAGAATAATGACCCTTATGGAATCGCTATGGCAGTAATGTCTATGGCTGTGGTGTTCTGCTGTCTGCTGTTGCTTTATGTCTTCTTCCATGTATTTGGATGGATTATCAACCGTATGACAATGCTTAGCCGTGTGAAGGCTATAAAGAAGATACACGAGTCTGCCGCAAAGGTTGTCATTATGGCCAAAGACGGTTCTGAGACGAAGGGTATTGAGATGGAGAACTATGTGGCGGCTATAGCATTGGCATTGCATGAGTATCAGGGCTATACCCACGACGTGGAAAGTGGTGTTCTGACTATCAGGCACGAGCATTCTGCATGGGACAGCAAAGATCACGGATTGCGTCAGCAGCCTGTGCATCATCCTGCTAATACGCAACATATTTAATGGTATGTACAACTTCTTAAACATAGATGAATAAAATGAAAGAGTATAAATATAAGATTAAAGGTGTTCCTTATGATGTGAAGATTAACAGCGTCGAAGAGAACATTGCGAAGGTTGAAGTAAATGGTGTGGAGTTTGAGGTTGAGCTTGAAAAGCCGGTTGCTACTCCAAAGCCTGTCGTTCGTGCAGTGGCTGCACCTGTAAGAACTATTGAGCCTCCTAAGGCTGCACAGGAAACAGTGGCAGCGGGTGTTGTGGCAGTAAGAGCACCGCTTCCTGGTACAATTGTCGATTTGAAGGTTGCCGTGGGTGCCGAAGTGAAGAAAGGTCAGACTTTAGTGGTTCTTGAGGCCATGAAGATGGAGAACAATATCGACGCAGAGTGTGATGGCAAGATAACAGCCGTAAAAGTAAACAAGGGTGACACTGTCATGGAGGGTGCTGTTCTTGTTACAATTGAATGATACGGGACTAAGGATAAGGGCTTGAATGTGGCTTGTTGACAAGTCTGTTCTTTTATGGAATGAGATGATACGCATTCCTTATCCTTTGATTCTTAACTCTTAACAAATAGAATGTTATGGAAAGTGTTAGTACAATGGACTTTATAGCAACAAAGTTCGCGGATTTTCTGACATATACAGGCTTTGCCAATGTAGAATGGCCAAATCTTGCAATGATTGTTGTCGGTGCCTTTTTTATATGGCTTGCCATAAAGAAAGACTTTGAGCCGCTGTTGCTTATACCGATTGG
The DNA here is from genome assembly GCA_023665185.1 of Roseburia sp. Taxonomy (GTDB): domain Bacteria; phylum Bacteroidota; class Bacteroidia; order Bacteroidales; family Bacteroidaceae; genus RGIG8745. Next base: position 3,532 of record JAMPEL010000046.1, on the reverse strand, counting down.
TCTTGGTATAATCTTGGGAAATATTCCTTTCAAGGCTGCCGGTCTTGAGATTGGATTATATGAGGACAATTCGGTCTTGAATATTTTCTACCAGGGTGTTCGTCAAGGATGGTATCCGCCACTGGTATTCTTGGGAATTGGAGCGATGACTGATTTCTCCGCGTTGATAGCCAATCCAAAACTTATGTTGGTAGGTGCGGCTGCTCAGTTCGGTATTTTCGGAGCTTATATTATCGCTTTGGCACTTGGTTTTGAGCCTAATCAGGCTGCCGGAATTGCCATTATTGGCGGTGCGGACGGACCGACAGCCATATTCCTGTCTTCAAAGCTCTCGCCTAATCTGATGGGAGCGATTGCTGTATGTGCCTATTCTTATATGGCGCTTGTTCCTGTTATCCAGCCGTTCATTATGCGTGCTTTGACTACAAAGAATGAGCGTCTTATACGTATGAAGCCGGGACGTACTGTCAGTCAGACCGAAAAGATACTGTTCCCGATTGTGGGACTTCTCATCACTACATTCATTGTGCCGTCTGGTTTGCCGCTGTTGGGCATGTTGTTCTTTGGAAATCTTTTGAAAGAGAGTACAAAGACTACACGTCTTGCAAAGACTGCGGGTTCGGCTCTCAATGACATTATTGTCATGTTGCTCGGACTTACAGTCGGATGCTCTACTCAGGCAAGCGAGTTTTTGACTTTGGATACAGTGAAGATTTTTGCGTTGGGTGCTTTCGCCTTCATCATTGCGACTGCATCGGGTGTTTTGTTTGTGAAGTTCTTCAATTTGTTCCTTCCTCAGGACAAGAAAATCAACCCGCTCATTGGTAATGCCGGAGTTTCTGCTGTGCCGATGGCGGCGCGCATTTCTAATCAGGAGGGACTGAAAGCTGATCGCACAAACTTTTTGCTTATGCATGCAATGGGACCGAATGTGGCAGGTGTGATAGGCTCTGCTGTCGCAGCCGGTGTGCTTCTTGGTTTCTTGAGCTGATGTAAGCCGTAGAGAATTATATAAATCTTTTTTTAAGTCCGGACAATTTTCGATATATAGAAAGTTGTCCGGATTTTTGTATTTGGTGCTTGAATTTAAAGTGAGAAGAAAGGTATGGACAAAAAAAGGATTCATGGGAACAAATTGCAATAGCAAACAGACCATGAATCCCTGATAGATTTTCCTTCTTTATTTCTGTCAATCAGTTTTTTTCCGTTTGCAAGTCCGTTTGCTGTGTGCTGTTCTGTATTGTCCGGGAGTACATCCATGTTTTCTGGAGAAAGCCCTCCTGAACGTACTTGAAGAGTTGAATCCGGACAAAGAACTGATATTGTCGAGCGAGTCATTGGTATTTCTCAACAAATGTTCTGCAAAAATCAGCCGTCTTTGATTGACGAAGTTGAAAAAAGTGGTTCCGAGTACATTATTAAGATAGTCGGAAATGTAAGTGCGATTAGTGCCCATTTCTTGGGCAAGGTCAATAATTGTGAGTCGCGGATTAAGGAAAAGTTGTTTTCCCTCGAACACCTTTTTGAAGTGCTCTGCAAATAGATACTTGGAATTTTTCATGTTTTCAGTTGCTTCTTCGGTGTTAAGTTTCTCATTATTTTCTCTGTCAGTGCATTTATATGCGGTATTTATATTGGAATAGACAATAAGCATTGTTGCTATGCTTTGTTTCCCATACAGCGATAAACGCACTCCGCAATGCTTGAAGCTTTTATGATTTTCACATGGTTTACTTCGGTTGGCAAAATTAAGTTTTGTAATATTATAGTCGCTTTCATTCTGTAAAAACAATTATTCAAAATGTAAAAAAGTATCGGTATTTACTCTTTGTAGACACCGAATGCCTGTATTTTGTTGTTTTAGGTGTGCATGACGTTGTTTGAGCCATTTTTCTTATTGTAGTTTTTCCTGATATTTTTTCTTTCATAATGGATTAAAAGACTATTTTTGTTCCATAATAATATTGAGAACCATGAATAATTTTACATTTTGTACTCCTACAGAGTTTATTTTCGGAAAAGGAGTGGAGACAGAAGTTGGGAAAATAGCAAGTCGGTATGGTGCCACTAAAATATTGCTGGTATATGGAGGCGGCAGTATTGTGCGGAGTGGTTTGCTTGCAAGAGTCGAGCAATCTCTTTCGGCAGCGAATATTGAGTATGTGTGTATGGGTGGGGTAGAGCCTAACCCAACAGACGGAAAAGTGTATGAGGGTATCAGTATTGCCCGTTCCGAGAGTGTTGATTTTCTTCTTCCTGTCGGAGGAGGATCGGTCATTGATACGGCGAAAGCCATTGCGGCGGGAGCCTGTTATGATGGCGACTTCTGGGATTTTTTTGCAGGTGTCGTTCCTGTTGTCGAGGCTTTGCCTGTGGGAGTCATACTGACGATTCCTGCTGCCGGGAGCGAAGGTTCCGGAAATACGGTTATCACGAAAGTTGACGGACTGCACAAACTCAGTTTGCGTACTGATAAAGTGCTGCGTCCTCGTTTTGCTATTATGAATCCCGAATTGACATTTACCCTTCCTCCTTATCAGACAGCCTGTGGCATTGCCGACATGATGGTACACATTATGGAACGCTATTTTACCAATACCCCACATGTGGAAGTCACCGACCGCATTTGTGAGGGGTTGCTGAAAGCGATAGTCACAGAGGCTCCAAAGGTGATTGCCAATCCTTGCGATTATGATGCGAGAGCGAATATTATGTGGTGTGGCACAATGGCTCATAATGGTGTTTGTGGGGTAGGAAGAGAGGAGGACTGGGCTTCTCACTTTATGGAACACGAGGTAAGCGCAGTCTATGGGGTGGCACATGGTGCTGGGTTGACAGCCATTGTTCCTGCATGGCTCACATGGATGGTGTCCCATCATGTGGAAAAGGTGGTACAGATGGCTGTGAGGGTATTTGGTGTGGAAGAGAATGATGCTCCTGAGGCTATAGCCTTTGAAGGTATCGCTCGTCTGAAATCTTTTTGGCATTCGCTGGGATTGCCGTTGAATCTGCATGAGCTGGGCATTGACAATCCGGATATTGACATGCTTGTTGATAAGTTGCATGAGAACAAGGGGGATCTTGTCGGACATTATGTTTGTCTTTCTGCGGCGCAGAGCCGTGAGATTTTTGAGCTGGCAAGATAATTCTGTATGGAGGACAAAACCGTTACATCTCTTTTTCTGGCTCATCCGACATTTCGAGTAATTTATCTTGTTTTTTATCAACTTGAGTTTTGATGTAGAGGATGTTTCGCTGATGGATTTGACAGGCTTCTTGACTTTTTGTAAGTGTGCTTTTGTGTGTTTCGACAGACTCCTCCGTCGCAAAGCGACACCTCCCCTAACTTAGGGGAGGAGCTATATGTCTTGTCAATCAATATGTTAGTTTCTCTATAAGCATGGTAATCTGGTTCCTCCCCTAAGTTAGGGGAGGTGTCACGAAGTGACGGAGGAGTCTGTTAAAAATATTAGTAAAATATCAAATATTCTGACAATTTGATATGTTAAAACTCACCTCCGTAGAATCGCCT
>JAMPEL010000045.1 GCA_023665185.1 Roseburia sp. | reverse complement strand
GTTTTTGCAACCTCGGCAAGGTTCGGTTCATTTTGAGGCGATTCTACGGAGATTGATTTTAACATATCAAATTGTCAGAAGATTCAATATTTTATTAATACTTTTGACACATTCCTCCGTTGCAAGGCGACACCTCCCCTAACTTAGGGAAGGAGTCAGATTACCATGCTTGCAGAGATATTAACATATTGATTGACAAGGTATATAGTTCCTCCCCTAAGTTAGGGGAGGTGTCACGAAGTGACGGAGGAGTCTGCCTGAACACACCAAAAAACTTGCTTACAAAAAGTCAAAAGGCCTATCAAATCCATCAGCGAAATATCACCGACATCAAGACTCAACTCTATAAAAAATAAAACATTTGAGATCTCGGATAGACCTAAAAGACCAATCATCACCCCCAAAAGAGCAGAATGTCTGCAAAAGCATTTCGTTTTATAAGAAAAACAAAACAGCAACAAAACATTCTGATAAATCAGGAAGCTATGAAAAGCAAAAAAGCAGAGGGCATAATGCCGATATAGGAACTTTTTCTTACCTTTGTTGAGTTCATCCCCGGCATATCCAAACCGGACTATATGAGAAGGTTAAACTTAACACTAAATATTTTTATAATGAAAAAGTTCTTACTTGCAGCTATTGCCGCCATTGCCACCGGCAGTGCCGAAGCACAGAAATTCGACGACTATTTTAAAAACAAGACACTGCGTCTCGACTACATTTTCGCCGGTGACTCCGCCTCACAAGCCATCTATTTCGAACAGGCATTCTCCATGCCGCAATGGGCGGGCAGAAAAGACAGACTGTCGGAGAAGTTCCTCAACGGCAACGGACAGATTACAGTGCGTGACCACAAGAACGGAGACATTATATATGTACACACATTCTCTACCCTATTTCAGGAATGGCAGACAACAGAGGAAGCCACAAAAGTGAGAAAGGCTTTTGAGACATCGTATATCGTACCGTTTCCCAAACAGGCTGTCGATGTGACTGTCACACTTACAGACGTGCATAACAAGGTGTCCTCGGAACTTACCCACACGATAGACCCTACCGACATACTTATCCGTCCGACAGGCGAGAACGGCATACCTTTTAAATATATAATGAAAAATGGGGATATTGACAACTGTGTTGACATTGCCATTGTGGCGGAAGGATATACAGAGGCAGACATGGAGAAATTCTATAAGGACGCACAACGGGCAACGGACGCGATATTCGGGCATGAGCCGTTCAAGAGTATGCAGAGCCGGTTCAACGTGGTGGCTGTGGCAAGCCCCTCACAAGACGGCGGACCGTGCATTCCGCATGAGGGAAAATGGACACGGAGCGCGACCAACAGCCATTATGACACGTTCTATTCCGACCGCTACCTCATGACAAGCGACATACACAAGGTGTATGACATTCTGAGCGGAGTGCCTTTCGAGCATATCATCGTATTGGTAAACTCTGCCACATACGGAGGCGGAGGCATCTACAACCAGATTACTCTCTCAACAAGCGACCACCCGACATTCAAGCAAGTGTTGGTGCATGAGTTCGGACACTCATACGGCGGACTCGGAGACGAGTACTATTACGATGACCAATATTCGACAATGTATCCTGCCGACACGGAGCCGTGGGAACCGAACCTCACCACACTTGTCGATTTCAACAGTAAATGGGCAGACCTTGTTCCAAAGAAGACACCAATACCAACCCCTCCGGCCAATATCCCCAACTTCAAGACGATAAAGCCTGATGACAAGAAGGGATGGAAAGCTATCAATGCAGCCACCCAAGTGGTCGGTGTGTTTGAAGGAGGCGGCTACCAGACAAAAGGTGTGTTCCGTCCGGCACAGGAGTGCAGAATGAAAATCAACGAGGTGGAAGAGTTCTGTCCGGTATGCTCACGCGCCATTGTACGCATAACGGATTTCTATACGGCACACTGATACCTGTAGTCCATCGCAAAAAACGCAACCAACCTTTCAACAAATAAAGACAAAAAGCAATGAGAAATTTGATTCTTGGAACACTGCTGTCAGCGGCAATATTGCCAGCCACAGCACAAAAAGAAACAGGTATAGACACCACATTCACAGCGACCTCCAATCCATTCGTGAAATACAAATATCTTGGCGACCCTGCGGCTCTCGTTGACGGGAACACGGTATATATCTATGCCGGACATGACGAATGTCCGGACAATCAGAACCGATACGTAATGAACGAATGGTGCATCCTGTCTACCACAGACATGAAAACATTCAAGGAGCACAGCTATCGTCTGCGCGCCACCGACTTTCCGTGGGCAAGCGGACAGGCATGGGCAAGCCAGACTATCAAGCGTGGGAACAAATACTACTGGTATGTCACGGCTGAGCACAAAGACATACACGGAAAAGCTGTCGGAGTGGCGGTTTCCGATTCGCCAACCGGCCCTTTCATTCCCACAGAGAAAGCACTTGTCACCAATGACATGACGACCCGATGGACGGGAATAAGCTGGGACGACATCGACCCGACAGTAATGGTAGACGATGACGGCCAGGCATACATGTTCTGGGGAAACACGCAGCTTTATTACGCAAAGCTCAAGGACAACATGATTGAACTGGACGGCGACGTGATGCCTGTCAGCATCCCGGGCATCCACCAGCCTTCACTGCCGGCTGAACAACAGCCGTCATTAATGGCACACAACATACAGCAGCAAAATCATAAGGATTACGACTTCTATACTGAGGCACCGTGGATTCACAAGCACAAGGGATGGTATTACCTGACGTTCTCTGTAGGCTTTCCTGAAAAAACCGCATATGCTATGAGCAAAAGCATAAACGGCCCGTGGGAATACAAAGGCATTCTCAACGAGATTGCAGGAAACAGCAATACCAACCACCATGCCATCATCGAATTTAAGGGCAACTGGTATTTTGTATATCACAACGGAGGCATCAACACAGCAGGTGCAAGCTACCGACGCTCGCTCTGCATCGACCGCCTGTACTACAAAAAGAACGGAGAGCTGCAACGAGTGCAGATGACAAGCGAGGGATTGTGGGGCAAATAAAAACACTGCCACAGTAAAAAACGGAACAGAGTTGTCTAACAATCCTATTTTAATGGTTTCACTTCAGAACACACTCTGGCAGGGGTGACTTCTCATATTCGGAAACTTGTTAGACAACCTCGTTCTGTTTTATCGGATAATACCCAACAAAAAAAACGGGTCCGGCATACTTGCCGACCCGCTTTTATCCCTCAATAAGAAAACAATCTTTTCACCCACGAAACTAATACAATTTATAAATAACTAATAACACTAACTTCTTGTCAATACACATACACCATCTGCGCAGTATCAATATCCGCACACGTTCCTGAGATATGTCCGCACCATACGTCTGCCCTGAAACAAATGTGACTCAATCGTCCGCGTGCTAAGACTCAGCAGCGAGGCAATCTCTCCCACACTCTTCCCCTCATACCGGTTCAGCAAGTATATTTTACGACGCTGCTCCGGCAAATTCGCCACCATCGTTTTCTCAGCCTGCTCCAACGAATGGGCGCATACAGTTTCCTCCGTATTTTCCGTAGACAATGGTGTGCGGTCATATATATAACTATACACCTCCACACGCTTCATATTGCGGCGCAGTCTGTCGATAATGATATTTTGCGCAATTGTAAAAATAAAACTTCTCACAGTAGTCGCACAAACGGTATCGCCTACTTCCAACAAATGAAGAAAAACATCCTGCACAATGTCCTCACACTCCTCCTTGTCTTTTATCCGGTAAAAGACATAATTCATAAGTGACGACTTGTATGTCTCAAATGCGGAAGCTATAAGCTTACGATTTTCATGTTTGATATTTGTTTCCATCGCTCAGATTTTAAGTGTATGTTTTCGTTGTTTGGATATTGCAAAATTATAGAGACAAAAGCAAATTCTCAAAACTTTCAAGACGATTATCATACGTTCAAATTATATCGGAGCAACACGTTATTACCACACTTATTATCAACAAGTTATCATCATATAATTTATAGTCTGAATAAATTAGTCAGACTAAAGTCGGACTGAAAAGTGAGGAAAAATCCCTTTGAAGCTCTCAAAACTTAGCTATGACATTCTTGCATGAAAAGAATAAAAGACATACATTTGCAAAGTCAACCAAAAGAAAAAACAAGATGAAAATCATTCGATATATCATTCATATAAAACTGATTATTCTTTCTTTTTTCTGTTTTCATGCTTACGGGCAGGAAAACGGTGACAATCAATATAATACAGTTACAGTAAAAGCCGAGGACGAGTTGAAGCAAATCACGGCTCTCGACGGGATGCAAGGCGAAACCGTATTCAAGATATTCAAGGACAGTCATGGAATTATATGGTTGGGAACAAACAACGGAGTGAGTTGCTACAACGGGCACACATTGACCAATTTCAGCACAGACTGTGACAAATATCGCAATTCCGTGTATGACATTATAGAAATGCCCGACGGAAGAATCATAGCAGGAATGCGGAACGGACTGTACTGGGTTGACAAACAAAATCTGGAGTGTAAAAGAATATGCGAAGGGATAGAATATGTCAATTCACTCTGCATTGTGAACGGCACTCTGCTGATAGGAAGCAATTCGGGACTACATATATATAAGGACGACTATAATGTAGAAACCGTCACAATTGAAAGCAGTGTCATTTCGAGAGGAAATGCCCTCAATGACATCGTATATGACGAGAAAAACGGAGCATGGCTGTGTACCAACGAGCGCATCATACATTTCGACTTGCGAAGCAGGAAGATGCAAAAATACAATGTGGACAAGTCCATCCTGACCGGTTATCTCGGAAAAATTTGTCTCATAGACAACAACCTTTATATAGGCACCAACAACAGCGGGCTCCTGAAATTCAATCCGTCGTCGGGCAAGACTTCACGCTATATTGACATACAGGCAAATGTCATCGCCGACCTGAACACGGATAGAAAAGGGCATCTCTATGTGGCGACCAATGGTAACGGAGCATACACCATAGACACAAGAGCCGACAGCATTGCGGCTGAATACCATTCCACCTCAGGCAAGCATCTTTTGCCGACCGATGCCATATATACATATTGGCAGGACAATGACGCGAACATCAACTGGTTCGGTTTCTATCTGGAGGGCTTTTGCCACAATTACCATCGCTCTCCCAAATTCTCCATATATAAATATAAAGACTTCGACACGCACCGTCTTCAGGTCCGCAGTTTCTGCATCTATGATGACGATATAGCCATAGGCACCCGCAACGGCCTGTATTTTGTATCAGAAAAACGTGACATTGTAAAATATTACAATGCAGGGCAAATAGGAGGAAATATTGTCACCAACATCAAATATTTCAGCGGACATTTCGTCATTGCCAACTACGAGTGCGGACTAAGCATACTTAATCCACAGACACTGGAACTGCGGCATCTGGACGGGCATGAGGCCCTCCGCAGCGGAAACTTCAGTAAAGTGTGTCCTACTCCTGACGGCAGGCACCTCTTTGCAATAAGCAATATGGGGGTGCTGATACTCGACGAGACATTCAATGTAGTCCGCCACTTCAACAGCCGGAACTCAGGTTTGCCTGATGTGTACCTGTCGGACATTCTTTTCGACAAAACAGGCAAAGCGTGGATTAGTTCCATCACACATCTGGCAATCTATGATCCATTGCTGGAAACCATACAATCGACAGAGTTTCCCAAGAATTTTTTCAACGAGGAGCCAAACCTGCATTTCAACCTATGCAGCAATGGCGATGTGATGGCTTTCTCCGAGACATCAGTCTACCGAAGCAGTCCCGACCTCAGCCATTATGAGGAACTGGACATTTACAACCGCCTCAATCTCGGAAACATCGCTTTTATCGCCGAAATTGACAACAAGTATTGGATGGGCGCGGACAAAGGGCTGTTCCTGTTTGACAATAATCTGAAGCATTACTACCAATTCAACGAGGCACACAATCTTCCGTCCCTACGTTTCAACCAACAGGAATACCAGTGTACGGAAAACGGGACTTTGTGGTTCGGGAATGGCAGGGGACTTCTCTATGTCACTCCCAAACAACAAGCCTCACTGACAAGAATTTCAAAACGGAAAATAATCATCGACCGCATGTCCATTAACGACCATGATGCGGGAGCAGCAATGATATTGGCACTGATTGACCACAATGAAATATCCGTCACATGGAATTTCATCAGTCAGAAACTGTCCGTATACCCCCTGCTGCTGAATTATGGCAAAACACGAGGAAGATATTATGAGTGGTCTATCGACAATGAGGAATACCGTTCTTGCACAGACGGTATTCCGTTTATCATAAGCAACTTGTCGCCAGGAAGCCACAAGCTGAAAATACGCATCGCCGGTCATGAAGCCACCGCAACCACCTACACCATCAACGTGATTCCATCATTCATGTTCATCATTGAAATTGTCATGGCAATCTGCCTGCTCATCATGATACGCAAATTCATAAGGATGCGCCAACGCCAGCTCCGCCTGAAACAGACTATACGCCACAAACACAAGATGGAGATGGAAATTGCAGCTGCAAGAGCTGTAGAACAGCACAAACGCGAGGAAGAGAAAAAACGCATCGAAGAAAACGAGGCTAAAATGCAGGCTCTCTATCAGAAGGCCAAACTTCCACAGAATGAGTGTAAAGAGCTTTACCAGAAAGTGAGGCTGTATATGGAGAAGGAGAAAGCGTATAAAAATCCGTCGATACGTATTACGGATATAGCTACAGCGGTGGAAAGCACACCTGCCAAACTGTCACAAATGCTGAACCAGTATGTCAAGCAAAACTTCTTCGATTTCATCAACTCATACCGTGTAGAAGAATTCAAGAGAATGATTCGCGACGAAAAATACAATCAATACACCGTAACAGCCATATCGGAAATGTGCGGATTCAAGCGTTCCAGTTTCTTCGCGGCATTCAAGAAATTTGAGGGATGCACACCCAATGAATATCTGAACAATGCCGGAATAAACAGAAAATAAAGGAGCAACAGCAACAGGCTGTCTTCAAACACCTGTTGTCCTCCGCCATATATGAAAGCAACATTCCGCAGAAAGCAGGAAAACAAAACAACTTCCGCATACCCCGCTTGCCAGCTGAGTATGCGGAAGTCGCATATTATTCAAGAACCGTCAATAACATCGGCTTAGAAGAACACACCCACACCAATCTTCACACCGAACTTGCTATAGTCAGCGAAATTGGTAAGACTCATATCATAATAGACACTCGGCTCAATTGTCACGTTCTTGTTCAAAAAGAAACAATAGCCAACCTCCGGTGTAAGCTGAATATCGTTCACATTCTTATACTCATGCAACCACTTGACTCCGGCACCGAGGAACAAACCGTTCTGCTCGATATAATATCGTCCTTTTGCACCAAGCGACAGACTATGCCACTTAGAATCAGAGTAATCAACTCCGAACTCACCGAGAACCATCCAGTTGTCCTCTATCATATATCCGGCATTCAATCCCAGACCAAACGAGAAATCATCGCGCTCGCTATAAGAAATTCCGGCACCGGCAAGGGACGCATTGACATATTTCCGACCCTTATTAAACTGTGCGAAGGCACTTGTCGTACAAACAGCTGCAAGCAGCAAAGGCAAGAATAGTTTCTTCATAACTGTAACGTTTTTAGATTAATATTTTTTGAAAAACAAATGTATTACTTTTTATTCATTATTTTCACTTTACGGCATTAATTGTACCGATTTTTTATAAAATTCATCATAGTAACGCTATTTACTGACCTAAAGTTCATTCTCTGAGATTTTTTTCTAAGAAAATCTACACGTCACACACCGCCGATCCCTCACATCCGAAAAGAATGTTCCGAATGGCGGCTTTTCCATATCAGAAAGAAAAAGAAAGGTTCATCCAACATTTCGAGTGATACATGATATGCTGTGGGTATGGCCCTTACCAAATATATTGCAGTGTCTCCATACATTCATTGCTCTGATTGTATGCGCCTTATAAACGGAAGTCTCAAACCCGAACCATTCAGCCGAACATATTTCCGGACAACAGTTACAGACAAGTGATGTTTTGACATTATGTCACTTTGGCAGAAGGCTCCTTTTTTAACATTTCGGGTGGCTGTCGGCTTTGACCCAGGGCTTGATTTTTGAATATTTGTTGATAAACTATTGATAATCAGTTAGATATATTTTCAGTAAAAACCATGCAGTTTTTGACGCAAAACGCATGTCTGGAGTCAAAATAGGATGTATTGATAATCAGTGAGTTACGAAGATTTTGCCTTAAAATTGTCTTTTTTCAGGTTCAAAATCCGTTTTTGTTTTTCGAGGCATGGAAAAGATGCTTGTCGTCTTTTTGAGGAGGCGATTTGGGAAAATGACCGATTTGAGGCCCAAAAACGGGCTTTGAAAATTTTGTTCACCTTGAAAATAAAATTCGTTCACCTTGCGCAAAAAATCGGTGCGCCTTGAAAATAAATTTTCAGCACCTTGTAATTTTGACTTTTTGGGCACTTTTTGGGAAAAGAGGCATGTTTCGGAGGAATTTTATATATCTTTTAGTCGCATGAATTGTTCTGTTTGTCCACTTTATTTTTGGGATTCAAAACCCTCCGTAGAATCGCGTTTTTGCAGCCGAGGTTGAGTTCGGTTCATTTTGAAGCGATTCTACGGAGGTCGGTTTTAACATATCAAATTGTAAGGTATTCTAATATTTTCCGATATTTTTAACAGACTCCTCCGTCACTTCGTGACACCTCCCCTAACTTAGGGGAGGAACCAGATTACCATGTTCGTAGAGAAACTAATGTATTGATTGACAAGGCATACAGTTCCTCCCCTAAGTTAGGAAAGGTGTCACGAAGTGACGGAGTAGTCTGTTAAAGCGCGCCAAAAGCACATTTACAAAAAGTCAAAGAGTCAATCTGAACACATCCAAAACATCCGTAAAAGCATGCTTACAAAAGATCAAGAAGTCTGTCAAATCCATCAGCCAAACATCGCCTACATCAAGACCCAACTCTATAAAAAAAACAAGAAAAACCGCTCGAAATATCGGATGAGCCAAAAGAAAACGGTCTGCAACATTAGGCAGACCGTTTATCCATCGAGAGAAATCTCACTACACACCAAAACACCCAAAGTCTATTCATGCACAAAATTCCGTCCGTCCTTTCCCAAACCGGATTTCCAATACACGAACATAATCAAAGCACCTAATGTGACAGCACTTCCCAATATGTATGCCAACGTATCGCCAACCTGAAAACCTTCCGGAGCAATGAAAATATATGTCGTACACACAATAGTCATCCACAATGCAGGAATGAGCGACACATAAAAGAACTTCTTCCGCTTGGCAAGCCATACAGTAATTGTCCAAAGTGTCAATACCGACAAAGACTGGTTGACCCAAGCAAAATATCTCCACAACACTTGGAAATCCACAAACATGAGCCATACGGAAATTCCGAACAAAGGCAGTGAAAGAATCATGCGCTTATAAATTTTATTCTGCTTGTAGTGCATGAAATCGGCGGCAATAAGTCGGGCACTTCTGAATGCCGTATCGCCTGTGGTTATCGGAGCCGCCACCACTCCAAGAATAGCCAAAACAGCACCAGTCCGTCCCAGCCAGCTGTTACAAATCTTATTGACAATGATTGCCGGATTTGCCATTCCGGTGTTAGGATCACTCATCACATTAAGAAGTTTCTCATACGGTGTGCCACCTTCCACCTCAGCCATTCCTGCAAACTTGATTGCCGCAGCCGCCCAGATGAGCGCGACAAGCCCTTCTGTAATCATGGCACCGTAAAAAACCATTCGTCCCAATTTCTCACTTTTCATACACCGCGCCATCATCGGTGTCTGTGTGGCATGAAACCCACTCACAGCCCCACAGGCAATCGTAATGCACAGTCCCGGAAAAATCGGAATGTTACTTGTCGGATGATGGTTGGCAAACGCTTCCGTTATCTCAGGCATCGCACCGTCTCTGCACAATATGCCCGACATCACTCCGACAGCCATCAAAAGTAATGCCAGTCCAAACACTGGATAAACCCGTCCTATCAGTTTGTCTATCGGCAAGAGGGTTGCAAAAATATAGTAGATGAAGATAATGATTGTCCAGAACAAGCCGCTTCCCCAAAATCCCCATGTGGCAGTCATAGAGGCAAGCAAACCCGCCGGCGAAGTGACGAAAACAGTGCCCACCAGCACCATCAGCACCAGCGAGAACACCCTCATCACGATACGCGCACCGCGTCCCAGCTCATCGCCCACAATTTCCGGCAGGCTCGCGCCCTTCTTCCGAATCGAAATCATTCCCGAAAAATAATCATGGACAGCACCTCCGAATATACACCCGAGAATAATCCAGAAATAGGCTGCCGGACCATAAAGTATTCCGAGTATCGCACCGAATATAGGTCCGGTACCGGCAATATTCAGAAACTGAATCAGAAAAACTTTCCATGTGGCCATTGGAATAAAGTCCACACCGTCCTGACATGTATAGCACGGTGTTTTGCGCGCCGCATCAGAACCAAAAATCTTGTCAACCACTGTTCCGTAAACAATATAGCCCAGAACAAGCAAAACAAATGATACCAAAAATGTCGTCATCTCTAATTTTAGTTTGTGTTCGTCTCTGCAAAAGTAACAATAATTCAGTACCTTTGCAAAAATCAGCATTATAACATGCACAAATCGGGCCGTTTTTAATTATGAATTAAAACTTTTACAGCTCCTCACATTACAAATTAAGAGAAATAATGTCAAATATCCATACAAATCTCACAAAAGTGCTTCTCACGACCGCCATTGTCCTATTCTTCTGGGCAGTGTTCTGTACAAACGTCCGGGCACAAAACAGCCTGTCCAACCCACAGGAAAGCATCTATTCCGTATCCCATCCCAAGCATGAGATTCGGGCTGTGTGGCTTGCCACCATCGGCGGCATTGACTGGCCCCGGACAAAGGCTAACAGCGAATCTGGCATAGAAAGGCAGAAGAAAGAGCTGACAGACATACTCAACCGTCTTCAACAAGCCCATATCAACACCATCATCCTACAGACGCGCATCCGAGGGAGCGTCATCTATCCTTCCTCCTATGAGCCGTGGGACGAGTGTCTTACCGGTCATCCCGGAAAAAATCCGGGATACGACCCATTGGCATTCGCCATCGAGGAATGCCATAAACGGGGAATGGAACTTCACGCATGGGTTGTCTCTATTCCTCTCGGCAAACAACAAAAACAAAAAAACTTTGGTACACAGTCTATCATCAAGAAGCGGCCTTCGCTATGCAAAGCAGCCGGAGGAGAATATTTCATGATACCCGGACAAGACGGCACTGCTGAATATATCGCAACAATATGCCGTGAGATTGCGGAGAAATATGATGTCGATGGAATTTCACTCGACTATATCCGCTATCCGGAGAAGGTTTACCGCTTTTCGGATGATAACTTATACCATATTCTTACCAAAGCGTCCAAAAAGCAAAAGGCCTCTTCCGGTAAAAACGGTACACAGTCCGCTCATGCCCCGGCAGGCAGTCTTGCCGATTGGAAGCGTGAGAACATCACCCGCATAGTGCGCCGCGTTCACGAGGAAGTCAAGGCAACCAAGCCCTGGATAAAACTTAGCAGCTCGCCTATCGGCAAATACAACGACCTCGCACGCTACAGCAGTCACGGATGGAACTGCTACAATGCGGTGTACCAAGACCCACAGGCATGGTTGAGAGACAACATTCAAGACCTTCTGTTCCCTATGATGTATTTTACGGGAGACAATTTTTTCCCTTTCCTTTTCAATTGGGTGGAAAACAGCTACGGGCATCCGGTCGTACCAGGACTCGGCATTTATTTCCTCGACCCTCGTGAAGGCCGCTGGCAGTTGAACGATGTGAGAGCAGAAATGTACGCATCCCGCCAAACGGATACAGGCGGAATAGCATTTTATCGCAGCGACTTTCTCACACGCAATTGCAAAGGCATTTATGACAGTGCCTGCGAGGAGTTCTTCCCCTACCCTGCACTCCAGCCTCGCATGTCATGGGCAGCAGACACTATTGCGCCTCCGGTTCCCCGGAATCTGCGGTATGAGGAAGGCACTCTCCATTGGGACGAGGGAACAGCCGGCTCCACATTACCCGACAATTATTCAGAGTGCTCATACATATATTATAATGTGTATGGGTCTCATACATACCCTGTAGACATCACTCAGGCAGAGAATCTGCTTGCCACACGTGTCACTTCAACCTCTTTTGAACTGTCCGGACGCTCCACCTCCATGCGCTATTTTGCAGTCACCTCCTCCGACCGCTTCGGTAATGAGAGCACAGCCGTTCAAGAGAACGAGAGCATGATTCGCCCATTCTCCAGCCGCGCGTTAAACCCGTGGCTGCAAATAGGGACAAGCGGAATGGAAATCGGAGAATTCAAGTTCACTCCTCGCGGGCTTTCTCCCGCAAAAAAGTCAGCAGGAAGCACACATTCAAAAAAGCGGAAAAGATGAACGGATAAGATTCCCATATTCATACGCAGATTTATTTCTATACAGGGATGGACAACAGTCTGTCCCTTTTCTTTTGCCACAAGCATGTCCACTCCTACCGGACCGCAATACCTGCCGCCCAATCTCCGTGCAAGTGCCTGTCTGTGATATTCTATCAGTTTGTCAATCATCCCATCCATGTCGCCATTGCCTCCATTCTCTCCGCCAACGTTGTCAGTAACAGCCTCATCAATCAATGCCCTTAGCCGCTCCGGACTATCAACCATATTGTATCCGTACTTTCCGTTTTCTCCCGCCACAAACACCGAATATCCGAGAAAGCAGACCGTCCCATCCTCACTCACATCATACTCCAACGCAAAATCAAGTTGCTTGTCATAATATCGGTCAGACACAAAACCACCCTGAGTCCTCAAAAAGCCGCGCAACCGTTCCTCGCTCCGTATGTCCAGCCCCTTGCCGGAAACCACAAATACTCCTCTCCCGCTACTCGACCACGGCGACTTAAATATCATCCGTGAATCTGCCGGAAAACACACTTCACTATTGTCTAACGCAAGATGAAACGTCATCTCCCTGCCAACCAGTCTGTCACCAAGCACATCTGAGTCCCAATCGGAAAACAAATCCTTTATGTAATCCACAGCGAACTGGCGACTTGAGAACCCGCGCCATTCTGAAAGCCGTTTTCCAGAGGGCAGCAAATTCTCCGGAACTCCGAAGCGTCTGAACCTGTCAGCCACACTCCGACTCCACCCCCACGGACACGGCACATACATCCTGCCCATTGAGCGGCAAAGCCTTTCGTATCCATATTCCCAATCCACAAAGACAACTTCCGGCACTGGATATTTCTCCCGCAAACACCGCAGAAACCTGTCGGCCTCATCCACATCATCCACAATCACCGCGTCTCCATCCTCAGCCCACCACACAGGCAGCACAGACAGGTCGTTTTCCATTGCGGCAATATTCTTAGGAGGGAAATACCTGACTGCATCCGCTGCCAGTGCCATATCATT
Organism: Roseburia sp.; assembly: GCA_023665185.1. Classification (GTDB taxonomy): domain Bacteria; phylum Bacteroidota; class Bacteroidia; order Bacteroidales; family Bacteroidaceae; genus RGIG8745. The sequence goes on along the minus strand of JAMPEL010000045.1, from coordinate 12,385 downwards.
GGAACAATTGAAAAGCAAAATTCTATTCATCACATCAAAGATTTGAACATGCGAAGTTATATGTTTCTGCCATAACGGACAATTTTTCCATCCGTTTTTCCGGCATATATCCCAAACAGGAAAGTCCTTGCCAAACACAAACAAAACGAACTTCTCAGGACGAACAATACGGCTGTTCGGTTTGTTATGCAAATAAAAAAAACATTCATACGCTATGATTATAGAAAAGATTATCGCCAGAGAGATACTCGATTCTCGCGGCAACCCAACAGTGGAAGTTGATGTCAGACTTGAAAGCGGCGCAATGGGACGAGCCTCTGTTCCCTCAGGAGCCTCAACAGGTGAGCATGAGGCACTTGAGTTGCGCGATGGCGACCACACACGTTATGGTGGCAAGGGCACTCTCAAGGCTGTGGAAAACGTGAACACAGTCATTGCTCCCGCACTCATAGGAAAAAGTGCCCTCGACCAACGCGGCATTGACATGGAGATGCTCCGTCTCGATGGAACTACCACAAAATCGAATCTGGGCGCAAACGCCATACTTGGTGTGTCACTCGCCGTGGCAAAGGCGGCAGCCAATCATCTCGACATCCCGCTCTATAAATATATCGGAGGAGTAAACTCCTATATAATGCCCGTACCTATGATGAATATTATCAATGGCGGCTCTCACAGCGATGCGCCCATCGCCTTTCAGGAGTTTATGATCCGCCCCGTCGGCGCACCTTCATTCCGCGAGGGGCTGCGCATGGGCGCAGAGGTGTTCCACGCCTTGAAGAAGGTGCTCCACGGGCGCGGACTTTCTACAGCTGTGGGCGATGAAGGAGGATTTGCGCCCAACCTGAACGGAACGGAAGATGCTCTCGATGTGATTGTGGAAGCTATACGCACAGCGGGATACACTCCCGGAACGGATATAACCATCGGCATGGACTGCGCCTCTTCAGAGTTCTATCACGATGAGGTATACGACTACACGGTTTTTGAAGGCGCAAAGGGCAAACGAAGAACGGCTGAAGAGCAAATAGCCTACCTTGAACAACTTATCGAACGCTATCCTATAGACTCCATTGAAGACGGAATGAGCGAGAACGACTGGGAAGGCTGGAAGGCACTGACTTTACGCATCGGACACCGCTGCCAGCTTGTCGGCGACGACCTTTTCGTAACGAATGTCAATTTCCTCTCACGGGGCATTGCCCTTGAATGTGCCAATTCCATTCTTATTAAAGTAAATCAGATTGGCTCGCTAAGCGAAACGCTCGATGCCGTGAGCATGGCACACCGCCACGGCTATACAACAGTCATCTCCCACCGTTCAGGCGAAACAGAAGACTCGACCATTGCCGATATTGCAGTCGCCATGAATAGCGGACAAATAAAAACAGGCTCACTGAGCCGCTCCGACCGTATGGCAAAATACAACCAGCTGTTGCGGATTGAAGAAGAGCTTGGACACCTGGCGATATATGGGTACAAGGGGTGACAGGTTTGAAGAGTGGGATTATGTCCCACTCTTCATCTTTTCTATCTTGCCACTTACAAAAAAATCAAGCACTGCTACATCCTTTGCATCCATCACAAGAGACTGATTGATCCAACTGAATCAAAGAAAAGGTTCATACGATATTCCGAGTGGTTTATCTTTTTATAGAGTTGAGTCTTGATGCAGGCGATGTTTTGCCGATGGATTTGACAGGCCTTTTGACTTTTTGCAAGTTGTTTTTTGGTGTGTTCAGGCAGACTCCTCAACATTTTTATACAGACTCTTCCGTCACTTCGTGACACCTCCCCTAACTTAGGGAAGGAACTATACATCTTGTAAATCAACATGTTAGTTTCTCTGCAAGCATAATAACCTGACTCCTCCCCTAAGTTAGGGGAGGTGTCGCCTTGCGACGGAGGAGTGTGTCAAAATATTAATAAAATATTGAATCTTCTGACAATTTGATATGTTAAACTCCGACTCCGTAGAATCGCCTCAAAATGAACCGAACCTTGCCGAGGTTGCAAAAACGCGATTCTACGGAGGGTTTCAAACCTCGAAAACAGAGCAGACAAATAGAACAATCAGACCGACTAAAAGATATAGAATTTCAACCCCAAACACACCTCTTTTCCCAAAAAGTGCCCAAAAACCCAAAATTACAAGGTGCTGAAAATTTATTTCCAAGGCACACTGATTTTTTTCGCAAGGTGAACGAAATTTATTTTCAAGGCGCACAAAATTTTCAAAGCCCGTTTTTCGGCCCAAAATCGGGCATTTTTCCGAATCACGTCCTCAAAAAGACGGCAACCGCCTTTTCAATGCCCCGAAAAACAAAAATGGATTTTGAACCCGAAAAAAGATGATTTTAAGGCAAAATTTTCATAACTAACTGATTATCAATACATCCTATTTTGTATCCCGCCCTTAGTTTTTGATCTAAAACTGCATGGTTTCCGCTAAAAACACATCTAATTGATTATCAGCAATTTACCAACAAAACATTCAAAAACCCAGCATTGAGCCAAAGTCGGCAGCCGCCCCAAATGTTAAAATTCGCCTTACATCCAAAGTGACATAATGTCAAAACACACCTTGCCCGCATACTGTTTGTCCGACAATATGTGCAGCAGAATAGTTCGGATTTGAGACTTCCGTTTATAAAGCACCTGCAAGCAATGCAATGGACGCATGGAGATGCTGCAATATATTCGACAAGGGCTATGCCCACAGTGTATCTGCATATCACTCGAAATGTCGGATGCCACCCCAAAAGCCCACAGCCCGCCAAAAACAGTTCCGCTCTTATACAAACACAATAAGATAACTGTAAAAAGTCATTTTCACTTCAATAAAAACTCAAAATCACTGTGTGTTTTTGAGTTTTTTGCAGCACCTGTCCGGCAGGCTATTTGACGATGGCATTCAATTCTTATACCTATATATATAAGGAAAGACTCCTCTGTCGTCAAAGCAACAGAGGAGTCTGCCCAATTTATCAGTTCAAGAAACCAAATCAAGTTCCTCTTCCTTTGCAGATGTGCATCTCCGGCAAAACATATAATCTATTGAATAGCGTCCGGGACCTGCCACATACAACAACACGAAACTTACGAGATAGACAAATGCAAGTTCCTTTGCCGACATCGGATCTGCCGCATGAACAACAAAGAAAGCGACAGCCATACTTATTATCATCGGTATCATAGCCAAACGGTAGAGAAAACCGAACATAAACGCAACGGAACAAATAAGCTCCGCGAAGATTACCAAAATGAGTGACAAATGCCCACCGATATGGAGCGGGTCGGGAAACGTATCGGCAAGAGTGGTATAGGATGCCCATTTCTCCACTCCATGATTGAGCAACAATACTCCAAGTATCACTCTTGCTGAAAGCAACAACACAGAAACGAGAGTGGATGAGGGTTGCGAAGGAAATAGAAATTTTTTCATCATAACGGTTTCGGTTTAATTGTTCTACATACTTTACCCGTAAGAACGAAACAATCCCGTCTTTTGTTCATCATCGGGCAGCATAAACCGCAACACAGCATTCTGCCCAAAGCATACGCGCTCTGCCACATCGGCAAGACCGTATGTCCACAACCGCACAATGTATCCGCAAAAAAAAAGACTGCCCAAAAGAAGGATGCCGGCTTCCGGGTAAAAGTATTCTCACTTTCATACCTTACCTATGCGACATCATTCTTTCGGACAGTCTTGTTATGTATCTGACTGTAGCACACTTTCAGTCCGCCACGTCCTCCTTCTATGCTTCCTCTTCCACCTCGCGCTGCTTTTTCTCGCCGATAAGCTGGAAGTCCTTCGGACGGAAGACAAAGTTTGAGCCGAGATATTTCTCCCTCACCACATTGTTCTCCGCCAGTTCCGGCGGTGTGCCCTTAAAAAGAATGCGTCCCTCGAACAACAGATAGGCGCGGTCGGTAATACACAATGTCTCCTGCACATTATGGTCTGTAATCAGAATACCGATGTTGCGGTCTTTCAGTTTCCACACAATATACTGTATGTCCTCCACCGCAATAGGGTCGACTCCCGCAAAAGGCTCGTCGAGCATGATAAACTTCGGGTCGATAGCCAGACAGCGCGCAATCTCGCAACGGCGTCTCTCACCTCCCGACAGGCGGTTACCGGTATTCTTCCTCACCTTCTGAAGGCGGAACTCATCGAGCAGGCTTTCCAATTTCTCGCGCTGATATTCGCGTGAGCGTCCGGTCATTTCGAGAACAGCGGAAATATTATCCTCCACTGTCATTGTGCGGAATACCGAAGCCTCCTGTGCAAGGTATCCCACCCCGCATTTCGCGCGTTTCGATACCGGAAAATTCGTAATTTCAAGGTCGTTGAGAAACACCTGCCCCCCATTTGGCACGACAAGACCGGTGGTCATATAGAAAGAAGTGGTCTTTCCCGCTCCGTTAGGGCCAAGAAGTCCCACAATTTCTCCCTGACGCACATGAATCGACACATCGTTCACCACAGTACGCTTTCCATATGTCTTCACCAGATGACGCGTATATAGCGTCATCCTGTCCTCCGAAAAGTCAGGTTTTTCCGCATCACCGGCATTGACTATCACTCGGCTATTCTTTTCTTCTGTAACTGCCATAAGCTGCTGTAAAGTATTTGAGTTTGTGATGGTGGTGCATTCCTGTCACCAAAAAACTTAAACAAAAGTACGAATATATTGCCTAATAGTCGTCCTCCTCCACAAAAACAATGTTAAAAGCCGCCCAAATGCCTTTTTTTTCTTACTTTTGCCACGCAATTATTGTATTGCGTTTGTTTTTCAGTTTGATTCCAAACAAATAAAATCCAAAAGATGCTGACACTAAAAAACAGTTTGACACATTTGGGACATTACGTTCAGCTGATGGGACGTGTAGTGGCGCAACCCGACCGTATGCGCATGTTCTACAAACAGTATGTCACCGAAATGTTTCAACTCGGCTATAATTCCATCGGAATTGTACTCATCATTTCATTTTTCATCGGCGCGGTGATATGCCTGCAAATAAAGCTGAACATCCAAAGTCCGTGGATGCCCCGAATGGTCACAGGATACACCACACGCGAAATCATGCTTCTGGAGTTTTCCTCTTCCATCATGTGCCTCATTCTGGCAGGAAAAGTCGGTTCCAACATTGCTTCCGAGCTTGGCACGATGCGCATCACCCAACAGATTGACGCACTCGACATCATGGGAGTGAACTCCGCCAACTATCTCATCCTTCCCAAAATCATGGGGCTGATGACCATCATGCCCATACTCGTCACTTTCAGCGTGGCGGCGGGAATCATTGGTGCGTATGCCACCTCCTTTATGGGTACGACCACTGTGTCGGAACTGACAGAAGGCTTCCGCTACCAGTTTAACCAATGGTTCTTCTGGTGTGGAATCATCAAGGCTGTGGTCTATGCCTTCATCATCACAAGTGTCTCCGCATACAAAGGATATACGGTAGAGGGCGGTTCTGTCGAGGTCGGCAAGGCAAGTACGGATGCGGTGGTGACAAGCAGCATTCTTGTGCTTTTCGCCGATATATTCCTCACCCGTCTGCTGACATAGGAGAGAGAGGGAGAGTTCATCCTGATGTTACGTTCGAGAATGTACATTCCAAAGTTTGAAAGTGTACATCCCCATTAATTTAAAAGAGCCATGATTCAATTACAACATCTATATAAGTCTTTCGATGACAAGGAAGTGTTGAAAGACATCAACGCTGTGTTCGACAACGGCAAAGTAAACCTCATCATCGGACAGAGCGGAAGCGGAAAGACTGTCCTCATGAAAAATGTGGTAGGCTTGCTCACCCCTACAAGCGGCAGCATATCCTATGACGGACGTGATTTCTGCACCCTCACCAAAAAGGAGCGCATACTCCTGCGCCGCGAAATGGGCATGATATTCCAGAACGCCGCCTTATTCGATTCCATGACAGTGCTTGAGAATGTCATGTTCCCGCTCAACATGTTCTCCGACGACCCGTATGAAGACCGTGTCAAACGCGCGCGTTTCTGCCTGTCGCGTGTAAATCTTGATGATGCGGACAAGAAATATCCGGGCGAAATCAGCGGCGGTATGCAGAAGCGTGTGGCTATCGCACGTGCCATCGCCCTGCAACCCAAGTATCTTTTCTGTGACGAGCCGAACTCCGGACTCGACCCGAAGACATCCATTGTGATAGACGAGCTTATCCACGGTATCACACACGAAGACAACATCACGACACTTGTCAACACCCACGACATGAACTCTGTGATGGGTATTGGCGAAAACATCACATTTATCTGTGAGGGACGCGCCGAATGGCAAGGCTCCAATGTGGAAATCATGGACGCGGACAACAAGAAGCTGGAAGATTTCATTTTCGCCTCCGACATTTTGCGGCAGGTAAAAATAGCGCACGATCAGGAAAGGAAAAAACAGTAACAGGGATATTCACTCCACACTTTCAAAACAGAAAAAAGCCATGTACAATCGGATGGAAGCCGGTGTACATGGCTTTTTTGCATTCTACACGGCTGTTTGGATAATAGTTTTATCCTCAACGAGTTCCGTTTCTGACAATTTTATATTACTTTTGTAAGTCATTGCAAGAAAAGGCTATTGACAAAAAGAATACAGCCAACCCTATTCAACATACTAAAAAACAAATCAAAGAAAGATGATCAAAGAATATTTAGTGATGGGGCGCACAGACGGAACAACGCGCACCGGCTCACCATACGTTAGCTTGAAACTGATAAATCTGGAAGGTGTGGAAAACATTTCCGTATGGGATGTGCCCAAGACAAGCGGACCTTTTGTAGGACAGACAGTCATATTCCGTTCCATACAGGACAAAATGGGAAAAAAATCCGCTACAAACATGGACATGACACCGGGCACATTTCCTAACGAGAACCACCCGCTGTATAATCTCATGCCGCGCCCGATAAAGAAAGAAGTATGGAATGAGTGTATTGACAAACTTGTAGGATTTTGCAGCGACAGCAGTCTGATTCCAATCATCAAGGACTTTGCCGTAAAGCTCTATGAACCTTATTCCAAATATCCGGCAGCCACAAGCGTACATCATGCTTACCCGGGAGGCTTGCTAAACCATACTTACCAGATGCTCCACATGCTGGAGGGTTTATATCCCACTCTGCCCTACCCGATAAAAGTGGAACGTTGCGTGCTCGCCATCCTGTTCCATGACTATGGAAAGGTGTATGAATATTCCAAAGACGGAGAGACACAGGAACTGATGTATTTATTGGGGCACATATATTTGTCTGCCCACAAGCTGCATACAGAGTTGGAAAAGAACGGCATCGGAAAAGAGGAGACAAACCGCATCATACACTGTGTGCTTGCCCACCACGGGCAACTGGAGTATGGCTCACCGGTAATGCCATGCACACAGGAGGCAGTCATTGTGACACTTATCGACAATCTGTCGGCAAAGACAGACACAATGGAGGGCACCGGCAACATGGAGTATGTCCATGCACTGTCGACACACGTTGTGAAATAACATCTGCTTACAGCCAAACAAAGAATCAGGCGGGGACGGAACCAGCACGCGCTGCCCGTCTCCGCCAAATTGTGCATCGGAGAAAACGACTAAATCCTTTTTCCAATGCAACCAAACTGCATGAGCGTTGTTATACCTTTGCAGGCAGATTTGAATAAGTACTGATTATATTATGAGCAACATGAAAGAAAACATACAGAAAACATTTCCTGTGACGGGAATGAGCTGTGCGGCATGTGCCGCAAGAATAGAGAAAACGCTGAACGAAGTGGAAGGTGTGGCAGAAGCACGGGTGAACTATGCCTCGTCCACAGTGTTTGTAACATTTGCAGGTGAGCAGTGCTCTGTCACACAAATGAAATCAGCCGTTCAAAGAGCTGGGTACGTTCTCCTTACGGATGAAGACGAGGCTCAAGCGGAACAGATACAACTCACACATTACAAACAAATCAGACAACGCGTGGTATGGGCAGCTTTGCTGTGCATACCCATCTTTTTGTCGGGCATGTTGGAAATGTTCGTCCACATTACAGGCACGTTACAGATTGCCATCGTTGTGCTGCAATGTCTGCTTGCCACTCTCGTTGTATTTCGTTTTGGAAGGGGATTTTTCATCAACGCATGGAAGCAGTTGCGCCATCAGTCTGTGAACATGGACACGCTTGTTGCCGGAAGCACCGGCATCGCCTACCTGTTCAGTCTTTCCAACTTGCTGTTCTTCCAATTCTGGGTATCCCACGGCATACAGCCGCATTTCTACTTCGAATCGGCAAGCATGATTATCGTGTTTATTTTACTGGGCAGACTGCTTGAGGCAAAAGCAAAACGCAACACATCAGACGCTATAAGAAAACTGATAGGACTGCAACCCAAGACGGTGACCATCGTCAGCGGAGATACGGAGCGCACCGTGCCTATTGCAGACATACACACAGGCGATGTAATCATTGTGCGTCCCGGAGAAAAAGTCGCCGTGGACGGCACGGTTATCAGCGGAGACTCATTCGTAGACGAAAGTATGTTGAGCGGCGAACCACTGGCTGTACACAAACAAATCGGCAGCAAGGTGTTTGCCGGAACACTCAACCGTAACGGCGCATTCAGGTTCCGTGCGGACAAGGTGGGAAAAGACACGATGCTCTCACGCATCATCCACCACGTGCAGGACGCACAAGGCAGCAAAGCGCCAGTACAGAAAACAGTAGACAAGGTGTCATCAGTGTTCGTACCGACAATCATGGCAGTAGCCGCAGTATCGTTCGTGGCATGGATGGTGCTCGCTCCGGAAAAAGGACTCGCCTACGGTCTGCTTGCCATGATAACCACACTTATCATTGCCTGCCCTTGCGCGCTCGGACTTGCCACACCAACGGCTCTCATGGTCGGCATCGGAAAAGGTGCGGAAAGAGGCATTCTGATAAAAGATGCGGAAAGCATAGAGACTGCGAGATTGATTGACTGCATCGTGCTCGACAAGACCGGCACCATCACCGAAGGCAAGCCTGCGGTCAGCGACATGATGACATTGCTGTTTGCCAACGAAGAAGCCCGGAAGCAGGCTCTGTCCATCCTCAGAAGCATCGAAAGGAAATCGGAGCACCCACTTGCTCAAGCTATCGTACACGACTTGGCCACATACGACAATGAAGTGAATATTATGGACTTTGAAAGCATTACCGGAAGCGGGGTGACAGCCATAGTCAACAAAATTCTCTATTTCGTAGGACGAAAAGAACTGCTCACCGAGAATGAAATAGACATACCGGAAGAACTTTCAGAACAGGCAGAGCAATGGGCGAAAGAGGCAAAGACCATCGTCTGGTTCGGAAATGAGCGTCAGGCTCTCGCAGTCATTGCCATCACAGACAAGATAAAGACCACCTCGGCTGCCGCAATAAAGATGTTGCATGCACGCAACATCAGCGTATACATGCTTACAGGCGACAACGAGAAGGCAGCGCGCGCCATTGCCGGACAGGTGGGCATAAAACACGTAACAGCAGGTGTCCTGCCCGAAGAGAAAGTAGCCTTCATCAAAGAATTACAGAAACAAGGACATAAAGTGGCAATGGTCGGCGACGGCATCAACGACAGTGCCGCCCTCGCTCATGCCAATGTCAGCATTGCTATGGGCAACGGCAGTGACATTGCCATTGATGCGGCAATGGTTACTATATTGTCTTCCGACCTGACAAAAATAGCGGAGACAATACAGCTTTCCGAATACACCGTGCGCACCATACGCGAAAACTTGTTCTGGGCATTTGTCTATAATATCATAGCCGTCCCCGTAGCTGCCGGCATCCTGTATCCTATAAACGGTTTTCTGCTCAATCCCATGATTGGCGGCGCGGCAATGGCGATGAGCAGTGTAAGCGTCGTGCTGAACAGTCTGCGGCTCAAACGGAAAAAGATTGGAGAACAGGAAGAATGCGGTTCATGCCCGACTAATGAGCCGTACATACCCCGACCATTCCACATTATCACAGCGGAAAGCAAAACTGAAACAGTGGAGTTCATACCGATAGAGGAAGACGAAAATGAGTTTCTCTTGACCACACCTTCTGAAGATGCAGGAGTATACAATGTAGAGGGTATGATGTGCGACCATTGCCGCACCCACGTGGAGGAGGCTCTGAACAGCATACCCGGTGTGAGTGCTTCCGTCACCCTCGACCCTCCTATCGCCATCATCTCGTTTGCTGAACCCAAACTGCCGGTGGAGACATTGCAGAAAATCATAAAGGAAAAAGCAGGAAACTATACCATCACGGAAATCTGAACTTCGCGCATGTGTGAATCGAAGACAGAAGCTATTGACAATAACATCATTTGAAAGACACAATTGACAGGCTCCCCCGTTTGGCTATATCTTATCCAAACGGGGGAGCCTGTCAATTTATACACCTGCATGAACAAATACCTGCATAATCAAAGCAGTGTCTTCAACTCACCGGCAATCAGTTTGCTATATTCCGTTGCCCCATTCCTGTTCATGTGTACGGAATCATAGAACAGACTGCGGTTATTGACAAAAGAAGTGTCGCAAAAATGATTGAGAACCGGAATATCATACTTCCCGGCAATGTCAAAGAGGGGAGCGCAAACAGCATCAGACGTATTCTTGTACTGGGGCGAGATGGCAAAAACCAACTTTATTCCCTGCAACTTGCACTCCTTTGCCAAACGCTCCAGATATTTCAGCTTCACTCCATCATAGCAATAAGCCGTCGGACTATCCGTCGGCACAACATCATATTCCATCGTCCTGTCAACCGGTCTGTAACCACGAATATCACTTTGCAAAGGATGTACATTATCACTTACCAGTTGCAAAAGCTTGGAATTGTACTGATAGGCAGACGACCACATTTTGAGACGCTCCTCAGGAGATATGTCCCAGAATAACGAATCGACAGACACACGGGAATAATACGGGCGCAACCAACTCAAATATTTCTCATTCGGTTCTCCCTTCAACAAATCAAAGCCCGCATGTATGTCATACACTATGCAATGCGGCTTGTAACGCTCCGTTATCATACGGAAACGCGGGTAAAAAAGAATGATTCCATTACCGTCCGTCCCACAATTATAACATGAAAGCGACAAAGAGTCAGCCACAATCCTCGGATCATAATGATGGATGCAACGTGACGAGCCAAACAAAAGCACCGCCTCATCCATTTCATTATGAATATAATTGTTACGTCCGTTATCCCCTCCTTTGGCATGTGACAGGAGATACCTGAATGCCAAACCGCCACAGACATCACAAACAACAACCAACAGGACAAACATGCCCAATTTTATAAGAAACTTTTTCATTCGATTAAAAACTTACATAAATAAACTGTCCGGAATCGAGAACTCCGAATAAAAGCAACGACATAAAAAGCATCAGCCAAGTAGCCCAACGCACCCCCGCTCTATGGTTGCCGGACAATGCAAGATGCGGAAAAAACTCATCTATCCCGTCTTTCAAAACAACTGTGGCAAAGGCGAACAATGTCAGTACCGTATTTGTCTTAGTGTCCAAGAAAAGAGAGCAATCGCCCGATGTGAAAATCCGGCCGATAACAGCAAACGCGTCTGACACATCCGGCATTCTGAAGAATATCCATGCAAAATCGACACAAAGAAAAGTAATCAGTATCCTGACGAACCGCACGGCTCCGCCTTTCTCACACTTCTGCACTCCAAGAGCTTTCTCAACAATCTGGAAGAACCCATGCAGCAATCCCCATACAACAAAAGTCCAATTGGCACCATGCCAAATTCCACTGACAATGAAAGTTACAAGAATGTTCCAGTAAGTCCGTATTTTGCCGCTGCGGCTTCCTCCAAGCGGAATATAGACATGGGCTGTCAGCCAGCGCGTCAGCGAAATGTGCCACCGCCTCCAAAACTCAGTTATTGTCGGAGCGAGGTAAGGCCGCTCAAAATTACTCACCAAGTCAAAGCCCAAAGTTTTGGCTATGCCGACAGCCATAAAAGAGTATCCTGCAAAATCACCGTAAATCTGTATGCTGTACAAGACACTTGCCACAAAACAGGTCAAGCCGGAATAGTGCGTGTAATGGTCATATACCGTATTCACATAAATCCCCAACCTGTCTGCCACAACCACTTTCAGGAACATACCCCATAAAAGAATCCTCAGCCCCTCTTTAGCCTGTCCAAACACAAAAGGATGCGCACGCTTAATCTGCGGCAACAGTTCGGAAGCCTTACTGATTGGACCGGAAGCTATTTGAGGAAAGAAACTGACAAAAAGCATGTAATCGGAGAAACTCCTCTCTGCCTCAACTTTCTTATGCCACACATCCAGCATATACCCCACAGCCTG
>JAMPEL010000044.1 GCA_023665185.1 Roseburia sp. | reverse complement strand
CATGCCCCGAAAAACAAAAATGGATTTTGAACCCGAAAAAAGACAATTTTAAGACGAAATTTTCATAACTCGCTGATTATCAATACATCCTATTTTGCTTCAAACCATGCGTTTTACGTCAAAAACCGCGTACTTTTCGCTAAAATGCATTTAGCTGATTATCAACAACTTATTAATAAAACATCCAAAAATCAGGTATCGGGTCTAAATCAGCCGCCGCCCCAATTGTTAAAATTCGCCCTCTTTCCAAAGTGACATAATGTCAAAACATCCCTTGCCCGCATACTGTTGTCCGACAATATGTGCGGCGGAATGGCGCGGGTTTGAGACTTCCGTTTATAAAGCACGTACAAGCGATGCAATAGATGTATGGAGACGCTGCGTATTTTAAGGACTATACCCAAAGTGTATCGCGTATCACTCGAAATGTCGGATGATCCAAATATTTCCCAAAATCATCTGAGAAACAATTCTGAAGGTACGCAAAAACTCCGGCGCGAGGCTATTGCCTTGTGCCGGAGTCTTCTATCTGTTCCTCAATGCGAAAGTCAGCTGCTACATTTTTACTTTCACTACGGTTCCGTCATCAAATCGGATGATGTTCACCGCACCCTGTTGAGGCTCTTTCAAGCGTGTGCCGCTGATGGAATATACCTTGTATTTTCTTGTCTTCAAATCATTCTTTACCGACAAGATGCCTGTGATGAAGGCATTCTGCACCTCTTGCGCCTCAGCCACCACATTGTTGATAGCCTCAATGATGGCATCCGAGTCGATGGTGCTCTCCTCCGTCAGCAGTATGTCGGCATACAACTGTTCTACTTCCGCCTTTATTTTACTGATGGAATCGGTGATGTCTGACAGTTTCTCCTCAAACTCCGATGCTACGTCCGGACATTCAGTGCTTATCTGTGTCTTGGCTGCCGTCACTTTTGAGTTGAGCGACCTTATTTCTTTGGTCAGCTGCGCATACACTGTCTTGTTCACTTTCATCTCATCGGTCTCGTATGTCAGATATTTGAAGTTGTTGGCAATAAGCAGGTCTACGAGTTCCTTGCCTCTTGTCTGGTATTCGCCGCTTTGGTCTACACCGGCATAGTCCATAAGAATGATGCCGGTAGGACCTGCCACATGGCTGTTCAGATACTTGATGATGGCTGTGTGGGTGTAAGTGGCGTTGTCCCTGTAACCATCACTTGTAGATGCGCTGAAAATAGTCTTGGAATAGGCGGATGCGAAGTTATACACCCACACAATCTGTCCTTTGGTTTTTGTGGCGTGTGTCGTACTGAAATCAAGCATCTTGTTGATGGCTGCAATCTTGTTGTCCAGCTCTCCCTCCTTATGTGTGTCCGACAAGTCCTGCATATACAGCCTTCCCTTTGCATAAGTGCTTAGAGACGCTCCGGTGATGAGTCCCTGTGTCTGCACATTCCAGTCTATGTATCCGCACCAGTTGGAGAGGAATCCGCCCACGGGTTTTGAGGCATACTTGTCGCGGCTGAGAATCAGAATCTTTCCGCGCATGTCGCCCACTGTAAGGTCTGTTCTGAAATCGGCAAGATAATCCTTTATCTGCTCGTCTTTCAGAAGCTGCTGTATCATTGAGTTGTATGCGTTCTCCACTTTGTCGCCGTTGGAAGCGTGCAGAAGATGGATGATGGCAAACTCCGTAGGATTGGCGATGAGCGAGTCTCTCAGCTGATAGAGCACCTCGTCGAAATGGGCTTTGGTTGCCACAATGCCGTGGTTGCAGTGTAGGTAGCCTTCGCGTGTGGCAGGACGGAAGTCGAATGCGCGTACACCGAGTTTCCACTGGTCTCCTATGCTCAGGTCCTGGGTGCGGGCAAACGATTCGCCCAGCGCTCCGTCACTACTTTCTTCAAATCCCTCTCCTGTGGCAGTGTCGTGTGATCCGGGGATGGACAGTACAGCCACGTAGGTTTCGTCAGGCAAATGTTTCATCCAGTTGTCGGCAAGGGCATTATGGCTCATGCCGGCAATAAGCAATAGCGAAAGTAAAGTCTTTTTCATTATTAGTAATGTTTTATGGTTTTGTAAATATGTCTTTCCTTTTTATAAGTTTGGATGTGGAATCCTTTTGCAAAAATAGTGATTTTATGTAGGAATAAGTAATTTACAGCACCTTTTTTCCTGAGATGGGAGAGGACTTCTGGGGATAAAAAAAAGAGAACCGGACTTGTTTGCAAGACCGGTTCTCTGTTGTTTGTATTGTCTGCTTGCCTGTTTTTCAGACCTGCGCGACTTGTTCTTTCTCAGTTGAAGTGATTGATGCAGATGCCTTTCAGATACCACTCGTACAGACGGTGTATGCCCTCGTCAATTTCAATTTTGTGGCGCCATCCGAGGCTGTGCAGTTTGCTTACATCTGTCAGTTTCTTCATTGTGCCGTCAGGTTTTGAGGCATCCCAGCGCAACTCGCCTTTGAAACCGATTTCAGCCATGATTTTCTCTGCGCATTCTTTGATGGTCAGCTCCTTGCCGGTGCCGACATTGATGTGGCAGTTGCGTATCTCCTTCTCGTTGTGGTCGTATGTGTCCTTGAAGTCTACATTCAGAAGCACATGCACACTGGCATCAGCCATCTCTTCGCTCCATAGGAACTCTCTGAGCGGTGCGCCTGTACCCCAAAGCATGACTGCCTCCGGACTGATACCGTAGTGTGCGAGTACCTCAAGTATATCTTCCTCTTTCGATTCGCCGTCTACTACAAACTTCTCTCCGTTCTTCTGTATGCTGACAGGGCGGAGAGCGATGTCCTTACGTACAGCCTCCCAATTGCCTTCGTTCAAGCATTTTGCCAGATGAATCTTGCGAATCATGGCAGGGAGCACATGGCTGTTTTCCAAATGGAAATTGTCGTTCGGGCCATACAGATTGGTCGGCATCACCGCGATGTAGTTTGTGCCATACTGTATGTTGAAGCTCTCGCACATTTTCAGTCCGGCAATCTTGGCAATGGCATACGGCTCGTTGGTATATTCAAGAGCTGAGGTCAGCAACACATCCTCAGTCATTGGCTGCGGAGCCTCGCGCGGATAGATGCAGGTGCTTCCGAGGAAAAGGAGTTTCTTGACTCCGTGGCGGAAACTCTCGCCAATGACATTCTGCTGTATTTGCAGGTTACGGTAGATGAAGTCAGCCCTGTATTGCAGGTTTGCCATGATTCCTCCCACATGAGCGGCAGCAAGTACAACGGCATCTGGCTGCTCTTCATCGAAAAAAGCCTTTACGGCTGCCGCGTCAAGAAGGTCAAGTTCCTTGTGGCTCTTGCCTACGAGATTCTCGTAGCCGCGTGACTTCAAGTTGTTCCAAATGGCAGAACCCACAAGTCCGTGATGTCCCGCTACAAATATTTTTGCTGATTTGTCCAACATTGTTTCTATATCTTCTTCTTCCGGTTATTTTACGATTCCTTTTTCAAGATACTCGGCAAGGTTGGTGCGTATGCTGTCTGTGGCTTTCTCTACAGCTACTTTTGCCATATCGTGATCGACCATAATTTTTACAAGTTCCTCAAACGAAGTCTTGGCAGGATTCCATCCAAGTTCATTCTTGGCTTTTGTCGGGTCGCCCCAGAGGTTCACCACATCTGTCGGACGGTAGAAGTCTGGCGACACTTCTATGAGCACTTTGCCTGTAGCCTTGTCATATCCCTTCTCGTCCATGCCCTCGCCCTTAAATTCCAGTTCAATGCCGGCATGTTTGAACGCATAGTAGCAAAATTCGCGTACAGAATGCTGCACACCTGTGGCAATGACGAAGTCTTCCGGTTTCTCGTTCTGAAGGATGAGCCACATACATTCCACATAGTCTTTAGCATATCCCCAGTCGCGCAAGCTCGACAGGTTGCCAAGATAAAGCTTCTCCTGTTTGCCTTGTGCGATGCGGGCTGCGGCAAGGGTTATCTTGCGGGTGACAAATGTCTCGCCTCTGCGTTCGCTTTCGTGGTTGAAGAGAATGCCGGAACAGCAGAACATGTTGTATGCCTCGCGATATTCCTTTACAATCCAGAAACCGTACAGCTTGGCTACTGCATATGGGCTGTAAGGATGGAAAGGGGTCTTCTCGTTCTGAGGAACTTCCTCTACTTTCCCGTAAAGCTCGGATGTGGATGCCTGATATATGCGGCAGGTGGATGCCAGTCCGCAGATGCGCACAGCCTCAAGTACGCGGAGCACACCGGTAGCATCTACATCAGCTGTAAATTCCGGTGAGTCGAAGCTTACCTGCACGTGGCTCTGTGCGGCAAGGTTGTAAATTTCGTCAGGGCGAACTTTGCTGACAACCTGCAACATGCTCATTGAGTCGCTGAGGTCGGCATAGTGAAGATGAAAATGAGGCTTTCCTTCAAGATGTGCGATGCGCTCGCGGAAATCGACAGAAGAACGGCGTATGGTTCCATGTACGTCATACCCCTTTTCCAATAAGAACTCGGCAAGATAAGAGCCGTCTTGTCCGGTGATACCGGTAATTAATGCAACTTTTCCCATAAAAATATTTTATAAAAAATGTGATATAGTCATAAGTTATTGTGTTATTGGCAAAATATATAAATCCCTTTGCAAATATACGCTATTTTTGATTATAACCCAAGTGGGACAGGCTTTTAGTTGATTTTCAGAGCCTAATAAGCATTATGTGCTTTGGGGATAAGTATTTTATGATGTAGTATTCAACTGCTTCCTCCGCAGAGCTTTTTGCGGGTGTGTGCGGATGCTTTATAGCTCTGTTCCCTGCTTGTTCTCCATAGTAAAAGAAACAAGTAAAAGGGGCATATCCATGCGGATACACCCCTTTTATCCATTAGTCGATAGGCATAGTCTATTGACTTTACCTGTTTATAATCAGAATTTTACCTTTTCAGTTTTTGTAGAACCGTTTGAGTACAATGTCTTGCGGATAACTATGCCTGATTCCGGTTGGGCAATGCGTATGCCGGAAGTTGTATAGTACTCAATTGAGACAACTGGCAGATCTGACTCCTGAACACTGTCGATGCTGTTTGCCTCGGAATCGACAAGAATGTCTGTCTTGTTGGACAAGTCTGTCAGTTTGTCGCCCTCGCGGTAACATGCCACTGCACTGTAGCCTTCGCCTTCAGGCAGGGTGATGATGCCGCCGAGAGTGAGTGTGCGGCTTTCGCCCGGAGCAAGGCGGCAAGGAACAGTAAAGTATTGTGAGGTGGCAGAGGTGCGTCCTTTGTACACACGCACACCCACTTCATCGTAGTATTCTGTTGCGCCATTGTTCTTTACAGTGATGGAGAACAATGCCTCGTTGTTTACATATACAGTACCTTCATTGGAGGTCAGCAATACCGGAGCACTCTCGTCTGAGATTTCGGATGTGTTGCTTGCGCCTGTCAGTTCAATGGTCTTGCCTGAAATAGAGAGATTCCACATCGTGATATTGTTGTAGTATGCACGTACTATGTCCACATTTTCCTGCCCCTCATTCTGTGCTACTACACAAATCTGATAGTTTCCGTCTGGAACATCCAATGGAATAGCTGATGCGAAAGTGTATGAGGTTAATGATGTACCGATAACATAACCGGCAGTCTGGATGGCGGCCATGCCCAAAGTCATATACAGCTCACCGTCTTTGTAAAGACCCAGACCGAGTTTTCCGTTGAAATTGACTGCACTGTGTGTGAGGTTGGATACGGACATCTGGATAGTAGCGGCACGGCTATAAGAATATTTTAATGGGCGGATAGTCTCTGCATCGAAACGGCTGACGTATGTTCCTGTTGTTTCCGGTTGTACTCCGAGGAATATATATTGCAGGTAGTCGAAAGTTCCGACTCCGCCTCCAATACCTCCGGCACCTGGCTGAAGAGCTGTAATCTCAAAATAGCCATCATACATTCCGGCCCAACCCCAGTTGAAGTGGAACTTGCCGGTTTTTGCCTCATAACCGTCAAGGATGAAGAAATGGCCCGCCGCTTCGTTGCTTGCCGCGCTGTTTCCCTGGAACATCACAGGACGGTGGGCATTCAGTTCCTCGAAGATGGAGGCTTTCCATGAGCCGAGTGACACATTGTCACGGCTTTCAACGATGATATTCTTGTTGTATCCGAAATAGTTTACAAGTGCTTGTGCTGCCATAGCACCGGCTGCTCCACTGGAGTAGGCCGAGTATATCATATTGACAGACACACCGCAGTGATACATCAGAGTGGCTACGGCATTGCATTCCGCGTCTGTTGAGTAATTGCCATACGTGTTGGTCATGTTTGCCCAGTCGTATGTAGTCTCGCCAAAGTTCGCGCTGCAAGAGGTGGCATTGGCGTTGGTATGTGAGCCGATACCTCTTTCCGGATATTCGTAATACTTCATTGTTTGTGCCATGCCTGTTGCCACACAACCTGTCATTGATTTGCCTTGTGCGGTAATTGGACACAACAAGTTGTATGGGTCGTCCTGATTCCAACGTGTCTGTATCAGCGGCTCTACGTCTTTCTGGCTTTCTGATACATAGGCTGTTCTTTCGGGAGTGGTTCCGTAGGTCTTGGCTGCTTCCATCTC
Organism: Roseburia sp.; assembly: GCA_023665185.1. GTDB lineage: Bacteria > Bacteroidota > Bacteroidia > Bacteroidales > Bacteroidaceae > RGIG8745. Next base: position 19,803 of record JAMPEL010000044.1, on the reverse strand, counting down.
GCGTGTATAGAAATCAAGCATATATGCCAGACCTTCTGGAATGTTCTCCGAGTCCAGATTGCCTGTTGTGGAATATCCGAGGACATCCTTGAAAGTGTCATCTCCGGAAACTACAACATATCCTTGTCCTGCTCCTACGTTATAGATGTAGTAAGGAACAAATTCGGTGGACATGGTGATAGCTCCTCTTGTCTTTGCATTGGCAACGACTGATGTCTCAAGAGTCAGTTTCAATTCTGAGTTTATACGGGCAAATTTGGGTTGCTGGGCAATGAATTTTGCAGCAATCTCATGTGCTTGACTTGCGCTTCGCGGCGCAGCCATTGCTGACGAACCGACAGCAATGAGCAATAATGTGATAAGATTCTTTTTCTTCATCGTTCTTTTGCTTGATAGTTAAAACAAAACGGATTAAGAGACAAGATACATCAGCGATGCGCTTCCTCATTAATCCGTTTCTGTTTGGGTGTTTATTTGTTGAATGTAAACTTCAAATTGCTGAAACTAAAGAAATAAGCATAAGGTTGCGATGTGGAACTGAAAATGATACCCAACATCGGATAGTCGAAAGTGATTGTCTCAAAGTCCTCGCTTACTGTACCTGTCAGTGTTCCACTTGTGGAGTAACCTGTTGTTGAAGGAGTGGCAATGATAATTCTGCACTTCTCAAGGGTCGGGTCGCTTCCATCACTGTTGAAGTTTATGTCCTCGGCTATTGTCGATCCAAGCTGTATCTTCACTGTTGCTCTACGAGTAGTCGCATCATAGTTGAAGTAGAGAGGGAAAGAGAGTATATCCAATGTTTCTCCTGTCCAGTCTGGCCATGGAGTGACAGCATACTCTTTTGAATTGTCAGGTGTCTCATCTGAATAATCATTTACCAAAAGATTCGTTGTCCATGTAATGGTCTCTTCATTCTCGTCCATAAGATTGGTTGCTGTGACAGTCCAAGAACCTCCCATACGGTCGTATGGAAGTGCATCGTTATCAACAAGTGTCACACGGGTGCTTGCCAATGTGTTGTCAATCTTGGCTCCCTTTACGTCTGTGATGACAAGGTCGAATGTACGGTCGTCGTTGATGATATGGTCATCTACTGTCTTAATCTCAATATTGCCTGTTTGTTTGGATGCCGGAATAGTGATTTTCTTGGAAGTAATGAGGAAATGCTCATCTTCTTTGCAGTTTTCGTCTACTACGGATACAGCCACAGTCACCTCTATCTGACCGTTCTGTTTGCCGGTTACTGATACGGGAACAGTGAACAGACCTTTGCTTTCCTTTACAGAGTATGTCGGTTGTCCCATGCTGACAATGGCATCTCCGGTATTGAGCTTGTCATCATCATCGCATGAAGCTAAAAGGAGTCCCGCACATGCTGTTATTAATAAAAATATCTTCTTCATACCTATCAATTGCTCTTTTTAGTTTGCAGAATAGCCCGGATTCTGCTGGTTCTTAATCTGAGGGTTTGCATCTAACTCATGGCTTGGTATCGGCCAAAGGAAACGGTAGTCGTCAGCTTCGTATTCCATACTGTTGCTCTCGCTATTGTATATCACATTCTCTGCACCTCCTTCTTGTGGCTCACCACGCTTGAAGCCGATGTTCCAGCGTTTGAGGTCGCCCATACGGAAACCTTCGCCGATGAACTCACGATGACGCTCGTTGCGTATCTCGTCTCTCAATGCGATACCTGTATAGGTTTGGGCTCTCAGGTTGCGCGCTGACTGAAGGGCACTGAGGTAAGTGTTTGCCAGTCCTTCCTCGTTCTGATTATAGTATGCCTCGGCGGCAATCAGATACAGCTCTGCGCTTCTGAACGGTTTAGAGATGTTCGAGAAGTTAGAGTTTGTTCCGCTATACAGTATCGGGTTGCCCGGATATTTGCAGAACCAGAATGGAGTTGCCTTACCGCCTGTATTCTCAATCTCACGGTCTATGAAGAATGTGTCCCAACGTGTATCGTTCTCTTCAAACAAATAAACTGTGGTATTTGTTGGAATATAATCCGGATAACTTGAGTTTGACATGAATCTTTCGCCTGTCGCATTACCTTGATGTGCGAAGTCCATCTCTACCTGCCAAAGTACTTCTGTGCCTCTGTCGTTAAGCCAAAGGTCATTGTACAACGCACGGGTAGTGAGAGGGTAGCGGTTAGTATTTATCAGGTTTTTAGCTATCTCGCTTGCTTTCTCATCCTCGCCCATTGTCAGATATACGCGTGCCTGTAAAGCCTTTACTACGTCTGATGTGATGTATTTGGACATGGATGCAGGTGCCTCGTCCTCAGTCTCCTCATAGAGCGAGAGCAGGCTGTCTGCTTTTGCAAGGTCGTTGTTGATAAGCTCATATGTGGCACGCAGGCTGCTTCTTCCCGGATAGGTTGTGTTGTCACCGGTAGGAGCATAGACTGTTTGCAGTGACAAACCTAATGCTGGAGCGTCCACGTCTGCCGCGTTTTTATAAGACATACAGAACTTGTCAGCCAGATTAGTATAGCAGAATGCACGCATGAAATATACTTCACCGGCATATCTGTTCAATGCCATACGGTCGCTTTCTACAAGTGAGTTGCCGGCAAGCTTCTCATTCACACCCGAGATGAAGAAGTTTGATTCGGAAATCACACTATAGAAACCTGCGTAGTAGGTGTCTATTTCCGAGGTGTTGGACAATATTGTTCCGTTGTAGAAATCCATCAGACGGTTACCGTTACCCATGATGGCATGGAAATCGTCCATTTGAATATCACTGAGTATGACATAGTCGCCTGTAGTGATGGAACGCATATACACATACATACCATTACGGAATGACTCACAATCAGCCACAGTGTTCAATGCTTCTTTATCAGGAATGGAGCCTTCTGGCATCTTATCCATGTCACAAGAAGCCAAAGTCAATGCGACAGAAGCTAAAGCCAAATATATTTTTTTCATCTTTATTCTTACTGTTTTTGTTGATTAGAAAGTAATTTCACAACCGATAGTGTACTCACGTGTGTTCGGATAGTTGAACTGGATGACATTTGTATCAGGTTCTGGGTCGTATCCGCTGTAACTTGTAAATGTCAGCAGGTTACGTCCTGTGACATATACATTGGCACCTTTTACGAATCCGCTCTCGCCAAACCATTGTTTTGGAAGGTTATAGCCGATTGTCAGTTTCTTCAAACGGCAGAATGAAGCGTTCTCGATGAGGTGGTCGTCCATTTGGATTACCTCGCCAGCTGCCGGAATGTTGGTTATCTGACCTGGTGTCGTCCACATATTGAGCATCTCTTTGCTTTGGTTGTATGTAGCACCGTTCTGTGCGTTCTCGTAGAAATAGCGGTCGTTGTTGAGTGCATACTTGCCCAATGCGAAGGTGAAGTCTGCGCTTACAGAAAGACCTTTCCACTGGAATGTGGTACCGAAACCACCTGTCCACGGTGCGAAACGCTGTTTGCCTGTGAATACGGAGTTGTTGTCAGAATCGTATGTCTTGGTTAAGTTGCCGTCTGCATCATACCAAACCTGTGAACCGTCACGAGAGTCGATATATGCGCGCTTTACAGTGTAAAACTCACCGTATGGCTTGCCTACCTGAAGTTTCAGACCTGTATTTGAGATTTCATACTCGTCAAGTCCGTTGAAGAGTTCTGTAATTTCGTTCTTATTATAGTTTACATTTGCTCTTACATTCCAGTACATGTCCGGACGATTCATGATGTCATATCCTACTTCAAGGTCAAAACCTTGATTTACCATAGCTCCGATATTTCCTTGTCCGCTGCCGTAACCTGTCGTATATGAGTAAGGTATTGATAGGAGCATATCGGAAGTCTTCTTGTGGTAGTAGTCAATGCCGATAGTCAGTCTGTTGAACAGGCGGGTCTCTATACCGAAGTTTGTCTGTGCCACAGTTTCCCATGTAAGGTTGTCGTTGCTTGGCTGTACCAATACCATTCCGGAGTTACCGTCATATTGTACATTTGAGCCTGAGGCAAGTCCCAAATAAGCGTAGTCATCGATACTTGAGTTACCGGTTGTACCGTAGCTCAATTTTACGTCAAACTGGTTGATGTAGGGTTTCAGGTTTGCCATGAAAGATTCTTTCATCACGTTCCATCTGCCGCCGACAGACCAGAAGGTTGACCAACGGTGGTTCTTTGCAAATCTGGAGCTTCCGTCGCGACGGATACTTGCATTGAAGAAATATTTCTCACGATAGTTGTATGTTCCTTCTCCGAAGAAAGAGTTGAACACAGTCTCAACAAACTCCTGACTTACTGTCGGTTCTTCTGTTCCGTTTGTAAGGAGTAACAGACGCACGTCTGTCAGACCATTACGAGTGGCACCGAAACCCTCGCCTTTTGTATAGATTGACTCGTGACCGAGGAGGAATGACAGGTTGTGGTATGAGTTGACAGTGAACATATACTCTGCCGTATTTGTTGAAGTCATGGTGTAAGAACGCAGAGTTGATTCTGTTCTGTAAGCGGAGCTACCGTCTGAGAACATATCAACTACATCGCCCATTGGAGACACGTATGCATCAACAGGGAAAAGTATATTGCTGAACTTCTCGTCATAACCCGATAATGCCTGTGCCGCACGGATTGTCAGGCCTTGAATTGGGTTCAACTGTTCATAAAGGCTTGCGTCCAAGTGAACGACCTTACTTTTACGGGTACGGTTCTCGTTCAAATAGTATGGATTGTACAATTTGCTCTCATGGAGATAGTCTGCGCGTCCGAGGAATGTAGCCTTGCCATTCTCATCGTAAGTATAATAATTAGGTGAGTCGTCAGGACGTGCAAGACGTGAGAATATTGTAGGGTTTGTAGTAAACAAACCGCTTGACGAATTCTGCTCAGGGTTTATCTCACTCTGGTTGTAACTCAAGTTTACGTCAAGTCCGATTTTGAAAATGTCCGCCATTCTTATGTCTTCATTGAAACGTACTGACTCACGGCTTACAGAAGACATTGGCTCAATACCTTCTTTTGTGAAATGGTTGAGAGACAAATAGTAGTTTGTGTTTTCTGAACCACCTGTCACAGAAGCGTTGATATTGAATGTTGGTGCGTTGTCGCGGTAGATGTAGTCCTGCCAGTCTGTATCGATACCGTTTTTAGTCACGACATTCTTATGCTCCAACCATGTGGCATTTTGTGTGAGTGAAGGGTCGAGCATCTCACGGAATTTCATGTATTCGGCAGAGTTCATCATCTTCACACCACTGTTGATTACATTTGATACACCATATTGTGCGGCAATCTTCACCGTCGGCTTCTCACCCATCTTACCTTTCTTTGAGGTCAAGACGATGACACCGTTTGCGGCACGTGAACCGTAGATGGCTGTACTTGCTGCGTCTTTCAATACAGAGATTGAGGCAATGTCAGAAGGGTTGAGTGCGTTGAACACTTCTGTTGTAATAGGGCTGCCGTCAAGAATGAACAACGGAGTGTTTCCTGCTGATATGGAGTTGACACCACGCAAACGGATAACGGCTGAAGCTGTCGGCTCACCGGAGCTGGAAAGAACTGACAAACCTGCTACTTGTCCCTGAAGCGCGTCCGTAAAGTTGGCTGTAGGGATGTTTTGTATCTTGTCCGCGCTTACTGCTGCCACAGAACCGACTACGGAACCCAATTTCTTGGCAGAACCATAACCTGTGACAATGACCTCATCTACAAGCTCGCTGTCTTCTGAAAGTGCGATTTTCATCAGGGAACCATACTTGATAGGGACAACAATTGTTTTCATGCCGACAAAACCTACTTGCAATGATTTCGCATTTGCTGGTACTTCCAATGCAAAATTACCGTTTATATCAGCAGCGGCTCCCACAGTTTCATGTCCTACTACAATGACTGTTGCGCCGGGAAGCGGGAAACCGTCGTCTGCTGCAACGACTATACCCGTTACTTTTTTTGTTGACTGCGCACTAATCTGGATTATTGCAATCAGTGCAAAAGTCAATGACAAAAGCAGTTTTTTGTACATAATATAATAACGTTTTTTTTATACACAATTCAGTCTCAGTCTTTTTTTTCGAAAGAATGAAACTGAATTGTGATTTATTTATAGCTTTTACTTGATTACTTTTACTGTTTTCTGAGTGTTTCCTTCAAAACGCAGGATGTAAGTTCCACGTCCAAGCTCGCTGGCTGTTACCGAGCAATTTCCTGATGCAGGGAGTGATACTTGCTTTACAAGCTGGCCTGCCATGTTGTAGACATTTACAGCATTGACTCCATTTGGATAGCTGAGCACGAGTACGTCACCGTTGAATCGGGCAGACACATTATCTGCTGATTCTACAGACTCAATACCTACTGTGGCATCGCCCTGCAATACTGTGATGTACATTTCTGTACCCATAGATACGACTCTTACCACACCGCTGCGTCCGCTTACTCCTGCCGGGAGAGGCTCTGCCGTGATGTTCAGAGAGCTTGTGAAGTCTGTCTCGTTCAATGACTTGTCAGCCTTAATCCAGTCTGCTTCAGGATAGAGATACCAGTTCTCAGGTGAGAAGTAAGTTTCGCACGCTACGTCTACAGTACCGCCCTCGTTAGGTACAGACACTTCAGTCTTGCCGTCTGTAGGGTAGAGGTATGAGTAAACGGCATTGAGGTTGATGTACATTGATATGCACATGTTGCCGTTTCCGTCCATGCTTTGGAGCATGTTTGCCACATCATTAATAGTATAAGAGTTTGTGCCGGCAAGTGCCACAAAAGCATAAGATTCATCAGAATCATGGTTATATACCTGTGATAGCGGTGCGATAGTGTTGACACCAGTCTGGTTGAAGCCTTCTATGAATACGAATACGGCTGAGTCTATGAGCAATGTTTTTCCAAAAGGGAAAGACATTGTATAGCCGATTACTGCGCCTTGCTCATTTCTTACCCGAGTTACATCGCTTGCCTTGATTTTGGCTGTGGCGATAGCCTCGTCTGTTATGACATTGTCTTCGACCTTATATATTGTACAAGTAAATTCTGCGCTTGATCTTGCAGAGAAGTCAAGGAGCGAGAGCCAAGCCTCAGAAATCAGATAAGGTGTTTTTGGTTTCTCAAACAAGTTTCCTATACCATGCACTGCTGTCTTCCATAAACCCTCGCTGCCGGTTCCGAATGCGTATTGGTTTGTTCCGATTGATGCTGCCCAAAAACTCTTGCTGTAATCATAATTGGAGGCTCCGTATACTACTTGAACTCCATTGTCATACGATATGCCTGTGTTGCCACCGAACTTTATGTTGCCTGTTCTCTGATAAGTGTCAGTTCTTGTTTCGCCTGTCGCTTTCAGATGCGGATAAGTTCTATTGTCAGATGCGCCCTGTGCCGGAGTGACAAAATCTTTTGCTGTAGAAGTAATAGCATTGTCTGCAGCACCTGCAAAGTTCCATTCAAAAGATTTTGCGTCATCATTTGAAATGTTCGGCCATGTCAGTTCCTCGTTTGCAGGAGCAAGTGCATAGACTCCATTACCGCCATTCATGATATAGAACTCCTTTGAGAAACCATAATAGAAGCAGCCTTCCGGTGTACGGTATTTTGCAACAGGAAGCAAGTCGCTGACACGTACAGCGTCAAGCAACATGGAAGAACCCATTTTACCTGTGTAGCGGAATGCAATCTGCACTGAACCGGTTTCCACATTGAGGTCTGCGAGAGGAAGAGAGAAATGATGCCATGTGAAGTCGAGGAGATTCTTCATAATCTCATTGTCGTCTTCCATATTTGTATTGGCAATCAACTCGTCTACATAGTCCGATGCTTTGAACACAGTGGTGTAGTCTTCCGAGTTATAGCTTGTGCCGCGTCCGCCGACTCTTACAAGTACTTCAAGGTCGCAAGAGAGACGTTTCATATCGAATACCGTATCGTTGTCATCAATGAAATAATGAAAGTTATACGGAGTAAATGCCAAGTCGAATGACAGGTAGTTTGATGATTTTACATTAGCTATTCTTGGAGACACGAGCCATTCGTCCTGTTGCGGTGCAGGAGTCAGCACTGTCTTTCCGTCTGCGGCAAGAATGTCATAGCTGTAAGGGATACATGCTACATAGTCGCCTGATACTGCGTAAGGCGCGTAATATCCGTCACCCTGGAATATCTGCCATGTAGGGTTATATCCTGAAGCCGATGATATAAGGCTTGCGTCTACATTTGAGTGCTCATACCATGTGGAAGGGATAAAGTCAAATGTCTGTCCGTCCCATTCACTCCAGTTTTCATAGTAGACTGTGTCCTCTGCTGTGTAGTTTGCCTTGCGCAGATTTGCGCTTGGCGCACTTGCCTTGCGGAGTCTTGCCATTGCCTTTTGGGCAGAGCGAAGCGTAGTCTTGGCTTTGGCTAATGATACAGAGCCTGTGCCTGTCATCTTGTCAGCGACAGCACGGACTTCCTGTTCCGTGACAAAACGCTTCTGCGCACGACTGATAAACTGCGTTCTGTTCATGCTGCTGTTGAAAGGATTCAGCTGAACAGAAGATTGACCGGCATTTGTCTCCTGTGCAAAAGAGGATGCCAATGCCAACGTAAGAGCAGAAAAGCTCAAAGTAATTTTTTTCAAGTTCATTTGGTCAATGTATATACTTATAGTTAATTCTTCAATACACAATTTCAGGTTATAAGGTTCTGAAGACATGAAATATCATATAGATATGACGAATCCCTACATGGAATCCCCATTGTCTCAGAATCTTATAACCTATTATGCGAGAGGTTTATTTCACTGCAACCTTGCCTGTATAGTGCTTGCTGCCTGCTTTCAGGCTATATACATACACACCGGCAGAAAGATTTGACAATGAAACGCTTCCGCTGCCTTCTACAGTCTCGTGCATGACAGCCGCACCGTTTGCCGAATACACATTCAGCACTCCTGATTCAGGCAAGTTGTAGTTGATACCTTCTGCTGTGGCATTTACCACATTGTCTGTCGATACACCGTTTACACTCAGAATATTGTCAGGGTCACATACAAAATAGAGTACAAACGAGAATACCTCGTCCCCTGCTTTTACAGTCAGTCTGATGCGACGCTCTACCGGGAATGTTGGTACTGTTCCATCCCATACTTCTCCATCAAAAATCAATACAGAGCCAAAGCTAATGTGAGTCTCTGTGTCCAGTGAAGAACCTGCTGCCATGTCTTTGGTCTTTGTGACCGTGTAGTCATTTCTTGTCTCCAAAGGCTCGCATTGACCACCAAAACAGATTTGTGCGTTGCCTTCTACAGCCTTGCCTTCTATTCTGTCAAGATCCTCTGCTGTGACGGATACTGTTTGTGCGACAGAGGAAGAGACAAATACTTCTGGTTCCATAGCATATACATGCGCCTCAAAATCACCGGGAACTACAGTCTTGAATTCATCCAATGACAGACTCAGAGTGTAATCTACGCCATCGCTCATAGGCACACCGTTTACCGTCACACCCAATGTCTGTGCAAAAGCCGTTGTTACAGTAAGCAACATGGCTGCCAATAATGTGTAAATCTTTTTCATTCTCAATTCTTCTTATATTTTTATTATTCAACTTCTTCTGCTGAAGATTTTACCGGAGCTTCTACCACCTGTAGCACACCTTCTGTATCGTTGTAAACGAATGCCACGACTGAGAGATTCTCAGGATTCCAATAATTCAACTTCTCCATAGGAGTGGTATTGCCTGTATGCCCCGACAAATCAAATGTATGTTCTTTGCTTTCATTTGTCTTGGCTGTAAGTGTAACCTCCTCTCCCCAAGTGCCGTTTACACTGCTTCGGAACACATGGTTATGAATATACGCTCCGTCATATTCTCCGCCAGGCATTTGCTGTAGCTTTACAATACCGCTTTCTGTAATCCATAATTGAAGTTTTCCCTCAATATCTGCAAACGGTTGCATCACTGTATTGATAGTGATGGAAGAGCCGTCTTCTGACAGTGTGGCGGATAATTCGATGCCAAGTTTTGCCTCTTTTTTCAGCTCTTCGATAACCTCGCTGCCCCATTCTTCATATTTTTTTACCGCAACTCTGTCTATCACACCTGTTGGGTACACCATGATGTTCCATTTGTTGCCATATTCGTCTCCTTCGTCTGTTTTGAGTCCTGCTGGGGCTTTTATTGCTGATGCCCCCGCATGAATGCTGACTGCGATGATGGCATTACCATTATCTCCCGCTTTCAATTGGTCGATGACCTCATGTGCATTCGGACAGTTTACACAGTATTGTCCAGTAAAGTCCTCAATGAGCACATTGCGCTCAGCTGTGACTGTTTCGCCAACCACATAACGCTCGTTTTCGTCAATCGAGTCACATGCTGTAAATGCCGAGGCTACGGCAAGCGAGTATAATATATATGATATTTTTCCTATCTTCATATCCTTAGAAATTGAAATTGTAAGACACTTGGAAACCCTTGCTTGCCGGAACCCAGCGGCATACACCGCCTGAGCAGTTGTAACCGGCGCGGGTACGTCCATATCCCGCCATAATGCGGTGTGAGCCAATGTTGTAAGTCACATTACCCATATAGTAATGTTCCTTGTCGGTGTACACTCCATTCAGATAAGGACGTCCGTACATGTCGCTTACTGTGAACATGAAGTGCGGAAGTACCGACAGCTCAAGCAATCCGTACACCCAGTCGCCGCTCTCATGCTTGGTGCCCAAGTACTGAGCCTCTGCGCGCAAAGTCATCTTGTTATTGAACTGGTATTTTCCTTCTGCAATGAAGATGTTCGACTTTATCATGCCGCCATGACCTTCCACAACCGTCTGGTTGTATCTCTGGTTCATGTACATGAAATTCAGCTTGAAGCTTTTTGTGAACTTCTTCTCCAGTTGCACGTTGATGTCCTGATAATAAGCCTCGTCACTCATACCGAAGAACTTGGTTGTATATCCTTCTGTACCAATCTGAGAGCCGTGGAACGGTTCTGCAGTGGCATAGTCAAGACCACGCACGTGGCTCACATTCAGCTTCAGCTTGGTGCCGTACTTTCCTCCGATAGGAGTCTTGCGCTTGAAAGTATATCCGAACTCGCCCTGAAAAGCCCATTCGCCCGGTATGAGGCTCGGACTGGCTGTTCCTATCTGTGTGGCATACGGATACAGAGCCGCAAGCGCGTAGGTATGCTGATAGGCAAATGTCGGCATATTGTTGATATAGCCTGATGCCAAAGTCATGCCGCGCTGGCTGCGGAACGACATGTCCTCACTGCGCTTTGCCTGTACAAGGGCACTGAATCCTGTCTTTGAATAGGATGCGGACAGCATCACCGCATTTCCTTTATGATAGATATATCCGTTGTCCGCACTCGGGTTGTCATCTCTCCACGCATATTCTCCGAGAATACTGAAATTGCCTTTCTGGAAGCGGGTGCGTATGTCAAACGCATTCACGTTCTGAGGAAAGTTTGCATATAAGTTTGTGCCCGGTATATTGATGTCCGAGAATCCTTTCGGATGTTTCTTCTCGTTCTTCAATACCCATGAGCCTCCCCACATCCATGTGATGCCGTTCTCATTCATTTTCTTGAAATACTCGTCAAGATTCACCTCCAAGTCAGCACCGTAAATCCATGAGTCTGTCTCCCAGTCCCAGCACTGACGCTGCACACCTGCCAACGCTGTAAACTGCACACCTTTTATATTATTCAGTTTCAAGCGTCCGCCGCGCAGTGAGTTGTCTATTCCGAGGCTGCGCTCCTCGTATGTGCGCAGGATGAATCCGCTGCCGAACTGCTCGTAAAAGTCTCCGGCTGTCAGTTCCATTCCTTTGTATTTCCCTTTCACATAGATATGTGGCACACCCCATCCCTTGAAGTCCGGATTGAAGTTCTCCACGAATCCCGGAAGCGGATGCTCAAGATACTCAAAACGCGCGCCGGCATCCACGTATTTGCTGATCATGTTCAAATCAACATACGTATTTGTCAGCAAGTCATCGTTGTTCTTTTCGTCCGTACCAATCTTCTTGTCAGTTTCCGGTACAAGGATGTCGCTCTGTACACTACCATGCAGAGTGATGCCGCCATCATTCTGTGCCATCGCAGGTAATACGGCAGACACAGTGAGGGCAGTTGCGACAGCCAACCTGTTATTCAGTTTCATCTGATTCTTGAAATATTAGAGTGGGGTTGCTTTATTTCTTTCCGGAGATAAGCTTGCGTACTTTTTCTATAATGTGTCCCTCCGCGCCTTCTGTATATCCGCTGCGCGACTCAGCAATCGTGCCGTCACCATTTACAATGAGTACATGAGGTATCATCTGTATGCCCAGCGCGCGGCGGAAATCGCTGTTCGGGTCGAGCAGCACCTCATATTCCCAGCCCTCGCTGTCTACCATTGGCTTCACCTTGTTGATGTTCTGTCCCTGGTCGATGGATATGGCATAGAGTTTCACCCCTGTCTCATCCTGCCAGTCAGCATACACCTCGTTAATGGCTTTCAACTCACGGTTGCAAGGTTTGCACCATGAGGCGAAGAAACTGATAACAAACGGCTTGCCCTCGTTATTCAACTTGGATGTGTCGACTGTTTTGCCGTTGATGTCCTTCAACTGTATTGAAGGCAACTGTGCAAATGAAGTAAGTCCCGCCAATGCAAATGATATTGCGCACAATATTTTTTTCATTTTGAATTAGTTTTATAGAATTTTCCCCACAAATTTATCACATTTTCTTCAAAATACAATCCATGAAGTCATAATTTATGGATAATATGCCTATAATGGGGCAATTTTGACAGGTAAAAGGCACTTTTTTAACACATTGGCATGTCAATGCCTGATGTTTTACAAATGGTTGTCAGCTGTTGCCCGTATCTTTATTAAGAGGTGGTCTTGTAGTTTCTCAGCAAAAGGGTGTGGATACAAAAAGAGAGGGAACCTCACGATCCCCTCCCTTCAAAAATATATGTTTAACCTATAAATCAAGCATCTTATTTAACAAGATACTTCTTGCCGTTTACAATGTAAATGCCGGCAGGGAGATTCTTAAGGTCAGCCTTGTTAGCATTAGCCTTTACAAGAACACCAGTGAGTGAGTACACTGCGAAGTTGTCAGCGTCAACACCAGCACCGTCTGTCTTGATTCCGCCAATAGCTACGACTTCTGTTCCGAGGTAAGACAACTCGAAGTTATCGAAGATTGTCCAGTCCTGATCAGTTGTAGTCTCCTTTTGGATACCGATTGTCAATGTACCGTCCTCAACGCGAACAAGAAGCTCGTTTGTGTATGCGCCTGCTGTGAATACGTTTGAAGCGTTTGTCATTGAGTTTGGAACATATCCAGCCTCAGTTTCAGTGCTCCATCCGCCTTCTGCTGTTTCCTTGCTGTCAGCAAAGATTGACATGAGAGGTGTAGACTCATTGTTTGCATAGAGCATAGCGTTGAGTTCCTCAGTGCCTGCATTGTGAGCTGTTGCAGCTGCTGCGTAACCACCATTGCGGTAGAAGCCCTGTACGCTTACGAGATAGTAACCGTTAGGAACATCTGTCAAAGTCTGGTACACGTTGAAGTCTGTGTTGAACTTCTCAGCGCAGAAGTTTGTGTTGTCACCATTAATAGCCGGCTCACCTTCCCAAGCGTTGTTGCGGTTAGTGTCGTTACGGTTGAAGCCCTGGCCTGAGATGAGGAATGTAGCGTCAACAGGGTTGTTCTCTGTTGCAGCGTTCATTTCAGCAAGGAGGTCTTCCTTAGTAACGAGTACCCACTGTGCAGCAGCTGATGTAACGTCTGTCAGGTTGTAAGCAAGTACGCTTGTGCCGTCAGAACCGATGTAGTTCAAAGTGTCGAGAGTGATGTTGTACACACCTTCCTCTACCTCGAAGAATGTCCATTCTGTAAGAGCTGCGTCCATGAATCCGTCGCCAAGATAGTGCTTGTCACCGTTTGCAAGGTTAGTGTCGATAGTGTACTTACCGTTTGCAAGCTGAGTGATAATCAGGTCAAGACCGTGAGCACCGAGAGATGCCTGAGTACCCCAAGAGTTTGCAGCTGTCAAGTAAAGACCGCTTTCTACGTTCTTCAAGTATGCAATAGTTGGTTCTGGTTCCTCACCCTCGACAACGTATGTAACATTTACAGCTGTAGAAGGGTCCTCGTTGTCGTTCAAGATGAAGAAGCCTTCTGGGAATGAGATAGTATATGTACCAGCCTCTGTCAAGTTAGCGTTAAAGTACAAGATGTTGGTAACATTCCAATCCCACTCGAATGCAGTGTCGTCATATTCGCCTACAACATTGTTGTCAGCGTCTGTGATGACAACCTTCTCTGAGCACTGCCAGTTTGTATTTGGAGCGTATTTCTCATCGAAAGTAAGGAGCAGACGGCCATTGCCATTGTCTGTTACTGCGATTTCTGTAGGCTCTGCTTCCTGGTTGCCTTCAATTGCGAAGTTCACAATTGTCTGTTTGCTGAACCAAGACTCGAACTGAGTGCCGAGGATGAAGAACTTAGCTGGGAACATGATGTAGTATGCACCTTCGTTCTCAACTGGTTGGTCAAGGATAAGCTTCATCTTTGTTGCAGTAGCGTCTTCATCGCCTTGCTGCTCCTCAGAGATGATAGGCTCGAAGCCGACTACTGTAGCCACGATTTCACGGTTCATTGCGTACACGTGAATCTGTTCGCCGCTTACGTAAGACTGGCCGATTCCACCTGCATAGCTTACTGTAATCTCAGAGAGAGACTCAAGCTCTGCACCATCAGCAGGAGTGACTGCAAAGTCAGGAATTGCGAATGTGCAAGGGAAGCTGTAGTAGAAGTATGCAGTCTCGCCTGTGCGTCCGTCGTTACCGTTCAAACGTCTGCCCTCAGTATCGAATGCTACGCATGATACGTCAATGTATTCTGCACCATTGAATGCTGACTCAGGAACTGTGAGTTTCCAAGTTGTAGCATATCCGTCCTCTGTTGGGTCTACAGCCTCGATAGATGCGAATGGCATGCTTGCACCCATACCCAAGTTGATGAATGTAGTGTTGCTTTCAAGCTTGACAAGACCGCTGAATCCGAATGTAACCACATTGTCGTCTGCGCTCTCAAAGCCTTGTGCGAAGGTTGGAGAGATAGAAATCATCTCAAGGTCGCTGTTCTTGTATTCAGCAGATGCTCCGTGAAGGATGTGCTCGTATACAGCTACTGCCTGACCGCCATAACGCTTGTCATCCTCTGATGTGTAAGCTGTGAAGATAACAGCATAGTCATGGCCTTCAATGAGCTTGTAGCTACCAAAGACTTCTGCTTCCCATGTGCCGTCTTCCTGCTTAGTCAGCCAAGAATAAGACTTGATGATTTCCTGATCTGGGTCTGTAGCGTTGAGGTCGTGGATTTCATATTCCATGTAACCTACAGTCTCGTTGTTCACTGTTACGTTGAAGATAGTGCCAGCTGCCAATACCTCCATTGTGTCCTCTGTAGGAGTGTTCACAATGAACTCCTCTGCCTTCACCTCACCGAGGTAAGTAAGCTCGAAGTTATCGAAGATTGTCCAGTCTGCGTCTGCTTTAGTCTCCTTCTTGATACCAATAGTAAGAGTACCGTCAGTAACAATAACCTGCAATTTGTTGTCAGCGTATGCGCCGGCAGTAAATACGTTTGAAGCGTTAGTCATAGAGTTTGGAACATATCCAGCCTCTGTCTCTGTGCCCCATCCGCCTTCTGATGTTTCCTTGCTCTCTGCGTAGACAGACATAAGTGGTGTTGTCTCTGCGTTAGCATAAAGTACTGCGAGAAGTTCCTCTGTGCCTGCGTTGTGAGCGGCTGATGCTATTGCGTTAGTACCGTTACGGTAGAATCCCTGTACGCTAACTTCATAGATACCGTTAGGAATGTCTGTCAGAGTCTGGTACACATCGAAAGTTGTGTTATACTTCTCTGCACAGTAGTTTGTGTTATCACCACCAAGTGCAGGACCGCCTTGCCAAGCGTTGTTACGGTTGTTGTCAGCACGGGTGAATCCCTGACCTGTGATAAGGAATGTGGCATTAACCGGATTCTCCTTTGAAGCAGAAGCCAACTCAGCGAGAAGCTCTTCCTTAGTGACAAGTACCCACTGTGTTGCGGCTGATGTAGCGTCTGTCAATTCTCTGTTCAGAACTGTTGTTCCGTCATAACCGATGTATTTTGCACCGTCAAGAGTGATGTTGAATGCACCATGTCCTGCGTAAACGAAGCTCCACTCAGCAGCCACCTCATCCATGAAACCTCCAGTTCCTACGAAATGCTTGTCTGCTGCTGTTGGAATGTTAGAGTCGATAGTGTACTTGCCGTTCTCAAGCTGTGTGAGTACCAAGTCAAGACCGTTAATACCGAGAGATGCCTGAGTACCCCAAGCGTTTGCTGCTGTAAGATACAATCCGCTCTCTACGTTCTTCAAGTAGTAAGTGCCATTAGCGATAGTAGGAATCTCCTCAATCTCGTATGTAACAGTTGCAGCAGTAGAAGTGTCCTCATTGTCGTTCAAGATGAAGAAGCCCTCTGGGAATGAGATTGTGTACACACCTGCCTCTGTCAATTTTGCATCGAAGTACAAGATGTTAGTAACATTCCAGTCGAACTCAAATGCAGTGTCGCCATATTCGCCTACAACATTGTTGTTTGCGTCAGTGATGACAACCTTTTCTGCACAAGCCCAGTTTGCCATTGGAGCGTATTTCTCATCGAAAGTAAGGAGCAGACGGCCGTCGCCGTTGTCTGTTACTGCGATGTCAGTTGCAGGTACTTCCTGCGGGTTGTCAATAGCGAAGTTTACGATTGTCTGCTTGCTGAACCAAGACTCGAACTGAGTGCCGAGAATGAAGAACTTCTCAGGGAACAAGATGTAGTATGCACCGTCCTTGTCTACTGGCTGGTCAAGAGTGAGCTTCATCTCTTTTGCAGCATAGTCTTCATTTTCTTTCTCCTCTTCAGGGATGATAGACTCGAAGCCTACAACAGTAGCCACAACCTCGCGGTTCATAGAATATACGTTTATCTGCTCGCTGCTTATGTAAGACTGTCCAATACCGCCTGCATATCCTACTGTAATCTCGCTGAGAGACTTCAGCTCTTCACCGTCAGCCGGAGCTATTACTGTGAAGTCAGGAATTGCGAATGTGCATGGAATGTCATAGTAGAAGTAAGCGTTCTCGCCTGTGCGTCCGTCGTTACCGTTAAGACGCTTGCCGTCCATGTCGTATGCAACGAAAGATATTGCGATACCGTCCTTGCCTGCAAAGTAAGTAGTAGGGATTGTCAGCTTCCATGTGTTTGAGTAGCCTTCTGTCGGGTCAACCGCTACGATAGACTCGAATGCGGTACTCATACCCATACCCTCATTGATGAATGTAGTCTCAGGCTCCAACAATACAAGACCATCGAATGTAAGTGTGATGACATTGTCATTCTCGCTTGCAAAACCAGTCTCCTCATTCGGAGTCATAGATACGAACTCATAGTCGCTGTTTATGTATGGCATAGTGGCGCCATGTATAATATAGGTGTCAGAACCGAGAGAACCCTCGCCATAACGCTTGGCATCCTCAGATGTGTAAGCTGTGAAGATGACAGCATAATCGTGGTTCTTGTAGAGCTTGTAGCTTCCGAAAACCTCTGCCTCCCATGAACCGTCTTCCTGCTTTGTCAACCAAGAATATGACTTGACGATTACCTCATCAGGGTTCTCTGCGTTAAGGTCGTGGATCTCATACTCCATGTAACCAACCTCATCGCTGTTACAATGCAATCTGAAGATTGTTCCTGCTTCGAGAACTTCCATTGTGTTCTCTCTTGGAGAGTCTACTGTGATGACAAATGCGTCATACTTAGCGGAAATCTGGATGTTCTGTCCGTCCTTGCTCTGAATCTCGTTAAGAGAAACCTCGATGTTTGACTTGCCGACAACTTCTGCCGGGACAGCTACGGTAAGAGTTACCTCGTCGCCGTCTACTTCACGTGTTACATCTGTTGTCACAACCTCTTTTGTAACACCGTCCTCAACGTATGTGAACTTCACACCATTGTATATAAGGTTGTTCTCGCCGCGAACCCAGATTTCAACCTCTGATGTGTTTGCGAGTGACTCGCCTGCTGCCGGTGTGAACTCAACGTCAAAATCGTATGAGAGAAGCTGGTAAGGGAAGTTGTATGAGTAAGAACCGATAGTTCCCTGACCTTCTGAATATACTATATTGCCGTTTACGTCCTTTACGTTCTGAATCTTCAAAGACATAGTACCGTAGTTTGTGCCTGACGGAACCATGTTGTCCGGAGTGCGGAGCTTGCCAGTCAAGTCTATAGAAAGGATGTTGCCGTCAGTTGTGAATGGCACAGTCTCTGTGTAGTAGTCGCCTGTTGTGCTCTCTACGTCACCGTAGCCAAGGATAGCGTCACCGCCCGCAGGGCTCAATTCGCCTGTGAACTCAAGCTTGAGGACACCGTCCATGTCGTTTGTCACCCAATAAGAAAGGAATGATGTAGGGATATGAACTGTGTTCTTGAGGTGAACGATTGCAGCCGGACACTTGTAAGTAACCTCAAAGTCACTCTTTACATTGGTGTCGTTCTTTGCTGCCACGTGGAATTTGATGACAAGGTCATCGCCTTCTTTTACAAGGTTCTTGTCGTAAGCAGCCACCAACGATGCTGCGATTTCAACCGATGCTGTTGTTCCGCCTACATTGGCAGAAACTGTTCCCAATCTTGTGTCGCCTACATAAAGCTCAGGTGCTGCTGTAAAGGTAATAGGCACATTGAAGTACACTGTTACCATACCGCCTGCTGCTGTCGGTGCGAAAGAGCCTGCTTCCGGGCTTGCTTTCAGCATCTCAAGCACGATGCCTTCTTCGCCTGGCATAGACAACTTGAAGCTGCTTGGGTTGAAAAGGATACTGTGGTAGAAATAAAGGGTCTGACCCTCAGTCACTTTCACAGTCAATGTTGTGCTTGGATAGTCCCATTCGTGTTCTACATACGTTTCATGAGTCTCAGATGTAAATGGTCTGACCTCATTGAAGAGTGAGCCCTCGCAAGTCAGGACACCGCTCTTTGGAGCAGTGAAAGTCGCAGTGAAGGCCTGAAAGCTTGCAGGCGCATCATACGTCTTGCCCAACTCCAACGCTCCTAAGTCAGTTGCGTGACTCGTTGCGCCTGTACATACAAGCACAAACAGGAGCATGATTCTATAGAACCAGCCCCTTGTCGTAAAGAGTAAATTTTCTCTCATTTGATTAATAATTAAGTTAGTTAAAAAGATTTTTGTAAAAAAATATGTCTCACCGCACAAAGATACTCAAAAATATATGACGTTAGACTAAAAGTTGTGCTTTTTTTGCCGAAAAGCACAAAAAGAGCTAAATGAGATGACTTTTTTAACGTATTGATAGTCGTAAATGACAGTTAGGGATATGTCAAGTTGATTATTATGGGTATACATTGGTGCGGATTTATATGTGGTTACATCTATAATATATAATAGGTATGGCTTGCATGTTCGTTTAATATTTGATGGTCTTGGTGGATTTGATGGATGCTGCGCGGGTGTTTTTTGCGTAAACAGACAAAATAAAAGTAGGATACAGGTGCATTTGATGGATGCTGTACGGGTGTTTTTTGCGGGCATGTTCAGAGGAGGCCTTGACTTTTTGTAAGTTCGTTTTTTGATGTATTCAGACAGACTCCTCCGTCACTTCGTGACACCTCCCCTAACTTAGGGGAGGAGTTATATGCCTTGTTAATCAAATCATTGGCTTCGCCGCGAATATGGTAACCAGGCTCCTCCCCTAAGTTAGGGGAGGTGTCACGAAGTGACGGAGGA
>JAMPEL010000043.1 GCA_023665185.1 Roseburia sp. | reverse complement strand
TAAGACAGACTCCTCCGTCACTTCGTGACACCTCCCCTAACTTAGGGGAGGAACCAGGTTACCATGTTGATAGAGAAACTAACGTATTGATTGACAAGGTATATAGCTCCTCCCCTAAGTTAGGGGAGGTGTCGCTTTGCGACGGAGGAGTCTGTCCGAATATATCAAAAAAATATACTTACAAAAAGTAAGGCGGTCTATCTGAATACACAACACACACACTTACAAAAAGTAGAGAAGTCTGTCTGAATACACCGGAAATACACTTGCAAAAAATCAAGGATTTACAACATTATGCTTTTTGTTTCTCCCTGCTTCATGCTCACAGCTTTTGTCTTGCCGTTATAGCGCAGGATGGTCTTGCCTCCGGTGCGCGCCGTAAGCGAAAGGCTCGTCACTTTTCCGTCTTTCCACTCCATGTCAATCACAAAACCTCCACGCGCGCACAGTCCGCTCACTTTTCCGTCTTTCCATTGTACTGGTAGGGCGGGCAGCAAACGTATGTCTGTTTCAGATGACTGTAGCAGCATCTCTGCCACTCCGGCACATCCTCCAAAGTTTCCGTCTATTTGGAACGGTGAGTGGGCATCAAGCAAATTAGGGTAGGTTCCTCCGCCACGGCGCGCGTCATTGCCGCGATAGTCATCGGGACTGACATACTGCAATAGTTTGCGGTAGATGTGATAGGCTCCTTCTGCATCGGCAAGCCGCGCAAACAGGTTCACTCTCCATCCCGAGCTCCATCCGGTGGTCTCATCGCCCTTTATCTCAAGCGTGCGTGTACATGCGCGAGCCAAATCCGGTGTGCTGCTTATCGAGAGGTGGTGTCCGGGATAAAGTCCGAACAAATGCGACTGGTGGCGGTGGCGCGGGTCTTGGTCCTCCCAATCGTAATACCACTCCTGCAAATTGCCCTTCTTGCCTATGTGATAAGGGAGCAGACGCGCCAAAATCTGAGCTGTTTTCTTTCTGAAAGCTTTGTCCTCGCCCAATACGGCAGCGGCTTTTAGAGCGTCTGTCAGACACTCGCGTGTCATTGCCAAGTCTGATGTGTTTCCAAAGGATGTGGAGGCGGCATAGCCGTCCGGAGTCATGAACACGTTTTCCGGAGATGTTCCCGGTGAGGTAATCAGATGTCCGTCTTTCTCCACCAGCCAGTTGATACAGAACTCGGCGGCACTTTTCAATATTGGGTAATAAGCGCGAAGGAACGATTTGTCTTGTGTGAACATGTAATGCTCCCATATATGAGTGGACACCCATGCGCCGCCCATATTCCAGCAAGCCCATGACGGATCGCCACTGTTCAGACCTACAGGGTTGGTCATAGCCCAAATGTCGGTATTGTGTCCCAGACACCATCCCTGCTCAACTCCATAGTATGCCTTTGCTGTCTGTGTGCCGCTTTGGCTCAGATTCTTCACGAAGTCGAGCATAGGCAGGTGCATCTCGCTCAGATTGGTGGTTTCCGCCGCCCAATAGTTTTCTTCCAGATTGATGTTGCTTGTGTAGTTGCAGCTCCAGGGCGGAAGAATCTTCTCATTCCACAATCCTTGAAGGTTTGCCGGCACTCCCGGAGTGCGTGAGCAGGATATGAGCAGGTATCTGCCATACTGGAAGTAGAGAGCCTCCAGTTCCGGATTTGCCTGCTGCCGGTCGGTGTAGAGCAACAGCTGGCGGTCGGTAGTAAGAGACGATATGGAGTCGGCTGTTGTTCCCAGATTAAGTTCCACACGGTCAAAGTAAGTCTTGTAGTCTGTGGTATGCGCCTTGCGCAGCTCATCGTAGTTTTTTGCCGATACAGCTGTCAGCCGTCTTTCGGCTATGTTCCGGTAATCCTTGCCCTCCTTCACCGGGTCTTTGTCGAATCCATTGAAGCTTGTAGCATTGACAAGCAATATCAGCACCTCGCTGCATCCGTCAATCTTTATGTCTCCCGAAGGGAAAGTGGTTACCTTGCCGCCTGTCGGAACAGTCTTTACCAATGTTCTGAAACGCATTCCCCGTGCCGGATCGTACAGATGTGTCTTCTCTGAGCCGTGGTAGTAATTCGGGAAAGAATGGTATGCCACATATCCTTCAGCTGACAGCCCGTCTGCTGTCGGCACAACAGAGTGGGGCAGCAGGGAGTTGAAGGATACCCGTGCGTGAATGCCTGTCGGTGCAGTTGATTTCAGGCGCACCACCAGAGCCGAGTCGGGTGCGGAAACAAAATAGTCGCTTGCGAAGTCTGCCCCGCCGGCGGTATAGCCACTGTGTGCCGTAGCGTTGCTTATATTCAGCCAACGTTCGTATCCCTTTACCTCCTTTGTCCCGCTTATGTCATAATCGATTGTCAGCGTACCCAAAGGCTGGTAGTTCTCACAATAATGTCCTTGAATCTTCCGGTTGGCATGTCCGGCTTCTTTGTATTTGCCTTCATCCAGCAGAGTCCTTATTTCCGGCAGTGCTTTGTATGCCTCCGGATTATAAGGCTCCTTTTCCGGTTCTCCGGTCCACAGTGTGATGTCGTTGAGTGAGATTCTGTCCTGAAGGATTCCGCCATATACGGTCGCTCCCAGTGTACCGTTGCCCAGTACGAGTGCCTCCTCAAAATAATTGGCAGGTCGGTCATAGCGAAGTCTCAGATTGCTTCGTTCTTGCGCCCCTGTAGCCAGTGATGCCATGCACAAGGCGATGGCAGCCAGTTTTGTCTTGTTTTTTCGATTCATTTTTTTGCGTGATAGATTTACATTAAAAAGTTACCGGATGCAATATTACGAATTAAAATCAAGATAGACGGCATAATCTGTGTAATACTCATAGTTGAGTAGTTGGTAATGTACTGGATAATGGTTTGAGAAATATAATTGTCTCATCATCCCTTCTCTAATAAATCTTCCTATTAATTTCAAGTTCGCATAAATATTAGTTACCTTTGCCCAATGAAGAGTAACTATAATATATGATACGAGATATTCTGAGACAAAATGAAAATGCGCAGCCGACAGACAGAACACTGGAGCTGCTCCGCCGTGACTTTCCGCAGTGTTTTAATACGGAAGGAAAGTTTGATATGCAGTCTTTCAATGAGTTGCTGAATGATGAGGTGGACATTGTGAAAGAAGGAAGTGGCTTTAATTTTCTTGGCAAGAACTATGCCAGCCTGTTGGCTTCGATAGATACTACCACCGTGCTTGTGCCCGATGTGGAGCATAACGGCAAACCGGAAAATGAGAACAGCCAAAACGTGTATATCAGCGGTGACAATCTTGATGCGTTGAAACATCTTGTAAAGTCGTATGCGGGTAAGGTGAAGTGTATCTATATCGACCCGCCGTATAACACGGGTTCCGATGGGTTTGTGTATAATGACAAGTTCAATTTTACTGTCGAAGAATTGCAAGAGAAACTGAATGTCTGTGAGGAACAGGCTAATCGTATTCTTGCTATGACAGCCCGAGGTGCGGCATCGCATTCGGCATGGCTTACATTCATGATGCCGCGTCTACAATATGCCAAAGAATTGCTTTCTGATGATGGAGTGATTTTCATTTCTATAGATGACAATGAGCAGGCTAATTTGAAGCTACTGTGCGACCATGTGTTTGGAGAGGAGAATTTTGTGGCTCTATTCCCGTGGAGGAAAAGGACTGCGAAGTCGGATGTTCCATTTGGTGTGTCGCAAGACTATGAGTGGATTATATCATACGCAAAAACAGATACATTCCTTGCAGGCATTGACGGCAAGGGACGGAAATATTATGAGACAGAAGATTTCCCGGGACGACCGTGGAGAGTACATGATATGACTACTCAACGCACGGCTGTGGAGCGTCCAAATAGTAATTTTACTATTGTCAATCCCAAAAACGGAGAGGAATACCCTGTAAATCCACAAGCTGTGTGGCGTATTACAAAGGATGGATTTGCTCAATATATAGATGAACATCGGATTGTGTTTCCTGGTGATTATGATTTCATGAAAATATCCAAACCTGTACTTCGCTATTGGAAAGACGATGATATACAAAAGGCGGGTGGACGCTTTGGACAATATGCGGTTAGCACTCATTTACCATCTGATATAGGTATGAGTCAAGACGGTACAAAAGATTTTGACAAGCTTTTCAAAGCCAAGATATTTAGTTATCCTAAGCCGGTAAGTCTCATAAAATATCTTATAGACGGAGCCGTGGAGAAAGATAAGGACGAGCCGGTTATCATTATGGACTTTTTCTCCGGTTCAGCCACTACTGCACAGGCTGTAATGGAATTGAACAGTGTGGAAGATGGTTATAACTTGCAATATATACTTGTGCAATTGCCTGAAGAAATAAAATCGGATACAGAGGCATATAAAGAAGGGTATAGAGCCATAGACGAGATAGGTCGGGAACGCATACATCGTGCTGCCGCCAAAATAAAGTCGGAAACAGATGCCGACATAGATTATGGTTTTAAGCACTATACACTTCAAGAACCGGACGAGAAAACGCTTGACCGTATGGAGCGGTTTGTGCCGACGGATGCCTTTGGCGACAATCTTGTAGATGCTTTCGGGAAGGATACTGTACTTGCCACGTATGCCTTGCGTGACGGCTATGGACTGACACCGAAAATAGAGTCTGTGACATTCGGGAACTATACTGCTTATCTTTGCGGAAAACATCTGTATATGATAGACCGGGAGTTTAATATTGACGGAGACGACTTGACCGAATTGGTTGACAGATACAACAAAGACCATTCGTTCACAGCTGATAATGTTGTGATATTTGGTTATAGTTTCAATTTTGGTCAGACAGATGCTATAAAGAAAAATCTGGGTGCCATTACCGACCGAGGGCGCATAAATATTGATATTCGCTATTAAACGCAATAACAAACTATGGAACTGAAACTTGAAAGTGGATTATTGCATCAAGAGTATGCTGTGAAAGCTGTCAGTGATGTGTTTGATTGCGTGAGGACAGACTGGGATGTGGCACACTATTCAAATCCTGTTATAAACCTTCGCTCAAGTGTTCTTCTCGGTAATATATTAGGTGTGCAGAGAAGAGAAACGCAGAATGTGGCAGAGAAATACAGATCAAATAATAAATCTGTTGGAATACCCCTGTGCCTTGACATTAAGATGGAGACGGGTACGGGCAAGACATACGTATATACAAATGCTATCTTTGAACTGCACAAACTGTATGGCATAAACAAATTCATTATTGCCGTGCCAAGTATTGCAATCAAAGCCGGAACAAGTGCGTTCTTAAACGAGGCGTATGTTAAGACGCATTTTAAGAATACATTGGGCTATGACACAGAGATAAATGTGAGTGTTTTAGAAACTGTGAAGAAGCAGAAAAAAGGTAGAAAGTATTTTCCTACCGCAGTGCGTGCTTTTGTGGAAGGCTCACGGCTGAACACCAACAAAATATATGTGCTGATAGTGAACAGTGCTTTGCTCACTACCGGTAAGATGCTTACACGCAATGACTATGATGTGACTGTTGAAGGTTGTGACCGTCCGTTTGACGCATTGCGCCTTACGCGTCCATTTGTGATTATTGACGAGCCGCATACATTCTCTCGCGACCAAAAGGCATATAAAGCCATAGTTAGCGAGCTGGCTCCGCAGTGTATTATCCGATTTGGCGCGACCTTTCCTATGGTTGCAGTTGGCAAGGGGAAGAAAAAAACTATGGTGCGTGATTATGAACATCTGCTATATGACCTAAATGCACAACAGTCATTCTCTTCGGGACTTATCAAAGGTGTTATGAAGGAGCACTTTGAGCCAACCTCAAGTGTGAATGAGAAAGTGAAAATATTGAGCATAGATGACAAAAAAGCGACTTTACAGCATATTACCCAAACTTCCAAAAAAAGTTGTACGCTGAGTGTTGGAGATTCATTGTCTATTATATGTTCAGAACTTACGGGGCTTACTATTACAGGCATTACAAAGGATTTGGTGATACTAAGTAATGGTACAGAAAAGCATAAAAACGATGAGTTTGATGTGGATATATATACATCGTCTTACCAAGAGAGTATGCTTCGGCTTGCTATACAACGTCATTTTGAAACGGAGCGTGCCAATTTTCATCGGGAGAAAGGCAGGATAAAGACTTTGTCTTTGTTTTTTATCGATGACATTGTTTCTTTTCGTGGAGACGACAAGGGTGCTAATGCTTGGTTGAGAGATTTGTTTGACAGACTGCTTGAAGAACGGTTGAAGAGTGAGCTTGAGAAAGATAATTCGTCTGAGTATGCGGCATATCTGACTGCGAGTCTCAATGACATTGCTGCATGTCGGGCTGGATATTTCGCACAAGATAACAGTGACTCGGACGAGGCTGTGAAGAAAGAAGTGGACGACATTCTGCACAACAAAACTGAACTGCTTTCATTTACTGACGGGAAGGGGCGCGCAAACACACGCCGTTTTCTCTTTTCAAAGTGGACTTTGAAAGAAGGTTGGGACAACCCTAATGTGTTTACAATAGCCAAATTGCGCAGTAGCGGCAGTGAGAACAGTAAGTTGCAGGAAGTGGGACGAGGCTTGCGTCTGCCTGTGGATGAGTATGGAAACCGTGTTAAGGACGAGTCATTCTATCTGAACTATATTGTGGATTTCACAGAGCGAGATTTTGCTGACCGTTTGGTTATGGAAATTAATGAGGATATACAGAAAGGCAGTCTCACACATGTTTCTCTTGAAGATATGCGAAGAGTCGCAGCGTTGCGTGGGATGGATGAGATGGAGTTGCTCATGGAGTTGTATAGAAAGAAATATGTCTTAGACTTAGAACGTAAACTTGACCAGACAAAGGTTATGGACTTGTTTGCTGAATATCCTGAGTTCAATAATGTAACAGGTAAGGTGAAAGACCGGAACAAAGGAACAAAGGATATGGTCAAGATACGCAAAGCCCGATATGATGAGTTGAAAGAACTGTGGGCACAACTCAATCGAAAGTATATCATATTCTATCAAAACGATATCGACCGGCAGATAGAAACAGCATTACCTGACATATTGGCTAATGATGTATTTGTACACCAAACCTTAAAAAGCAGCCGACATATGGTGACAACGGATAACGGACAAGCAGTGACGATGTTGCAAAGCGGTCAGCAATATGTTTTGGCAGGTAAGGAAATGCATTATAATGAGTTTTTGAAGCGTATTTGTCGGCAGACAAGCATACCGATGACTATGTTGCATTCTGCCATTTGCGAATATGCCAAGACACACACATTAGATGGATATATTAATGAATCGTCAATGAGTGCTTTTATTGCCAAATTCAATGGATGGAAAATAAAGAATCTGCAAAATCTGGTAAAGTATCGTCAGGCAAACTATTCTTCAAAATCAACGGCTTTCACTAATGCTGACGGTTCGTTGAAGGAAGAAGTGCTGCAATGGACGATAGGCAAGAATGTGCTTAGTGCAGAGCCTTCAAAGAAATATTTGTACGATAAGGTGGTGTACGACTCGCCGTTGGAAAGGGAGAATATAATGAATGAGGTTGACAGTGTAATAGTATATGGGAAAATACCTCAAAAGAGCATTTGTATACCTAATATAACCAACGACCTTTATAGTCCTGACTTTATGTATGTGGTGAAACGTGCCGATGGCAAAAAGGAACTGAACATTGTTATCGAGACGAAAGATATACCAAATGATGAAGCCAAGAGAACTGTGGAAGATGCGAAAATTAATAATGCAGAGCGATTCTTTCAACAGCTGAGACTTGACGGATTTGATGTGAAGTTCCATCGTCAGCTGCAAAACAAGAATATGATTAATATTATTGGTGAATTACTGGAAGAAGATACTGCGTATTCCTGATAAAAGGAACTCTGACCAACGGAGAAATACTTCAAACAGGAAATGAGGTTTAAGGAAATGCCTCAATGTTATAATAGTCGTTCCTCAAATAGAATAATTGTTCTTGAGGAACGACTAATTGCTTTTATCATACTACTTTGCCCGTTTCTTTAAGTTTTTAATTCTTAATATTAAGTATTTCTTTCCGGTTAAACGTATTGGATATATATGAAGATAAAAATATCACATTATGGAAAACTTAAAGAATCAATTTTCTCCTCTTGTAAAAGGCTGGCTTGCCACTATGAGTGTAACAATTAGGCTGGTCATTGTTTTTATATTTCTGATGGTCGTATCTGGTGTCTATGCACGCAAATTCGTACATCCGGGAATACTGACTGGCAGTCAGGACATAGAGCGTATGTGTCGTCAGATTGCCAATAAGGAATATCCGGCTTACGGGTCTTTTGTGCTTTTGAGGGGGCATCATTGCTCAAAATCAGACTATCAGCCATTCGGCCCTTTTGAAGTGATTGCAAGAGACGGGGAGTTTCGTTATACAAAATCGAAGATGGAACAGGATTTCTGTGCTGCTTATCAAAATGCACTGATGTGGGTTCTTACTGGAGACAAGGCTCATGCTGAGAAATCTATTGATTTGTTGTTAGGCTATGCCCGTACACTCAAGAATATCCCTGACACCAATGATGCGCCGTTGCTTGCCGGTATCGAGGGATTTAAAATTGCATACGCTGCCGAAATTCTTCATTGTACGTATAATGGAATGACCGACAGTCAGTTCAAGGAGATTTGTGAAATGCTCAAGAATGTTTTTGTTCCTGTCATGGAGGCATTTTTCAATAGAAAAGCTTATACTAACGGAAACTGGGGACCTATTGTGACAAAAGCATATATGGCGGCAGCCATTCTTTTTGATAACAAGAAAATGTATAACAAGGCTGTTGATTTTTATCTTCATGCCAATGACAACGGAACTATTGCCCACTATATCAGTGGAGAGACGGGGCAGATTCAGGAAAGCGGTCGCGATCAGGGACATTGTATGCTTGGTATCGGTGCTATGGCGACAGTCTGTGAGATGGCTTGGTTACAGGGAGACGACTTGTACGGTGCGCTTGACAATCGGTTGATGAAAGGCTTTGAATATGTGGCGAGATACAATCTTGGAGAGGATGTGCCGTTCACTCAATGGAAAGATGTCACAGGGAAATATGACAATTGGTCTGTCATATCATCTATTGGCAGAGGACAATATAAGCCTGTCTTTGAAATGGTATACAATCATTTTGTGGTGAGGAAAGGTCTTCAAATGCCATATACGGAGAGAGTGCTTCGGCTTACCCGTCCTGAAGGATTTGACCGTGATGAGGCTTCATTCGGCTCATTGCTGTTCTATGAAGGAAAAGCGGAAGAAACGACAGTTCATGCCTATGCACCGTTTACGGTTCCTGCCTCTGGAGTAGCCGGGGCATATCCATCGCATGTAAGAAACGACGTGCTGTCTTCCCGTTTCGATGTGAGAGTTGCGGAAACAGATGTGGCGGCAGTTCGTTACGACAATACTGGCTTTGGCAATCAAGGACACAATGTGGATGTGGCGCGTTTTGCTTCCAACAGTATTACTCCTATGGTTGAGATTTCTCTTAAGGAAGGCAGTGATATACATGATGTGACCATACATCCTGTATGTTTTTATCCGCAGGATGCCATTTTTGTAAGTGCAGACAGGAGGACGCTCCGGTTTGAGATGAATGAGCGGTTGTCGTATGCTATTGTCGCTATCAATGGAGGAGATCCGCAAGATGCTTCTGATTCTAATCCGCAACTGGTGCTGATTAATGATCCATTGGAAAAAACTGAGAAAATACCGAATCCGACAGATAATAATGTATTGGACTTCAAATCTTTTTCCGAAGATTATCTGAGAAATAATCCCAATACAGACAATATTGGTGACAGATGCCGTCAGGCGGGAAGTGTGACAGATGCAAGTATGAACGACGGAAGGCAGTTCATTTGGAATTATGATGAGGGCAAATATGTGGCATATACCGACAAAGCGGTAGCATTTCCAAACAAGAGGGCGAGAAACGGCAATGACCTTTCTGACGCGCTACAGGCTGCTCTTATGAAAATAAAGGACACTCCTGAACTCAATACGCTTTATATCGGCCCTGGCATTTATCTTTGGTCTGGTTTAAGGATTTTCGATTGGAATGGAGACATTGCTACCGGAGGAAAGCCGCTGTATATTTACACAGATGAAAATGCCCTGATGATTAATAGGTTGAAAGAATGCAGAGAATCCTTAGAACCTGCGATATTCATCAAAAATTCGAGTTTTGTGACTATATCCGGTCGTGGAATGCACGATGCTCAGGGTTGTTATACATTTTCAACAGACCGAAAAGATGCGCGTAATACTCCGCATCAAGGAGGGGTTGTGGTCATGAAATCGAACAATATCACTTTCAACGACACTTATATGCGCGACAGCCAGCAATGGAATTGGGAAACGCATAGTGTGAGGGATGTTGTTTATAACAATATAAAAGGCTTGTCTCCTTATAATCATGGATGGATTGACGGTTTGAATTTCTCAAGCGGGAAAAACATCACAGTCAATAACTCGCTCACATTGGGTAATGACGATACCTTCGCTACTGGTCATTACAATCCTTCCGATGAGTTTCCGGTGCGGACTTACAACGAAAACAAAAATATCAATATTGAGAATACAGATGCCAATCCTGCTGAGATACGACATACATTTGCCGCTGCCGCAATATATAATGGTGATCGTCTGACTTGGAGTACGTACGATTCCGAAAATATTCGGGTAAACAACGCGATGGGGTGGACACGTACCGCCCATTGTATAAGGGCCGGGAGCAATTTGAGTGGCGGCAAACCCTGGGTTGGCGATAAAGGTGTGTCGCTTAAAAGCTATTATTTCAACAATTTCCATTCTGTAGCCGGCAGAAAAGCCGAAGGTATGATACGGTTCCAGAACGGTCACTATCCGGATTGGCCTTCTTATGATAATATAGTCATTGAGAACTGCTCTTTCTGGACTTCGGCAAGCAAGTGGTTGCTTTTGACTTCTGCTGAGAATAACAAGCATATGATAAAGAATGTAGCTCTCAGAAATCTGTTTTTTGTGAATCCTGTCACGAATCCTGTGCCGGAGGTTTCCGGTGTGGAGAATTTGACGATTGAGAAACTTTATTTTGGAGGGAAAAGAGTCACTTCGCTTCAGACTGCCGGATTTCCTGAACATTTTGAGAGAGTAGGCACATTCTCAAATGATTTCAAATAGTTCCAATAAGGATTTTTTATCTCGAAAACATATTTCCTTTTTTATGGAGAAAGTCTCTTTGCCAAACTTGATAATCATGTAGGCAAAGAGACTTTTATATAATAGGAATATGCTAAGTGAGCATTCTCCGCTCATACTTTATGCTTGTATTCAGCCACATTTTTCTTGCCGGATGCAAGCCATAAGCCCATGTATGTAAGAAGTCCGTTGAACATCAGCATCTCATATCCAAACTTATATCCTGTTGTGTTCCGAATCAATAGGTCTATCAAGTAGCAAACTATCGGCGACAGGATGGCGATGAACGGTACATAACGTCCGTGTGGAACAAGTCGTGTGGTCATTCCAAAGGCGAAAAGTCCGAGAAGAGGACCATAAGTATAGCTTGCAATTACATAAATGGCATCAATGACACTTGTACTGCCTATTGCTTTGAAAGCGAGAATAAATCCTACGAAGATTGCCATCATGCAGATATGTACCACCTTGCGAACCCGTTCCCTTTGTGGATAGAATTTTCCACGTTTATTTTCCACATCGAGAATGTCCACGCAAAAACTTGTTGTCAAAGCCGTCATGGCAGAGTCTGCACTTGAAAAGGCGGATGCGATTATTCCTATGGTAAACAGAATCAGCACTGTATGTCCCATTTGTCCGCTTGCAATAAGGTCTGGCAGTATGGAGTCTCCGCCTGCCGGAAGCGGGGTTCCTGTTTTTGCATAAAGCATCATCATCAGTATGCCCAGCGACAAGAAAAGGAAATTCACTGGCATGAAAAGTACGCCATAACTGCATAAGTCCTTTTGTGCGTCATGCAGATTCTTGCATGTAAGGTTCTTCTGCATCATGTCCTGGTCAAGCCCTGTCATTACAATGACGATGAATACTCCACTTAGAAATTGTTTCACGAAATGTTGTTGTGAAGTCCAGTCGCCAAACTCAAATATGCGGCTGTGGCTGTCATTCCATACGGCACGGAGAGCCTCTCCGGCATCCATGCCGAGCATGGAGATGGTTTTATACAGAATGAGTACGAGCGCAAGTATCAGGCATAAAGTCTGTAATGAGTCAGTCCATACCAGAGCGCGTATGCCGCTATGCCGGGTATATAGCCATATCATCAACAAGGTGGCTATGACTGTGATGAAATAGGGAATGCCCAGACTGTCGAATACATATTGTTGCAATATCAGGCAGACAAGATAGAGACGCGCGGCGGCTCCTGTCAGTTTTGACAAGATAAAGAAAGAGGCTCCCGTTATATGGCTTTCTGTGCCAAACCGTTTGTCCAAATAGCCGTAAATGGAGGTGAATCCATGTCTGTAATACAATGGCAGCAGCACGAAAGCCACCACTACATATCCGAAGAAGAATCCTATGCACATTTGCATGTAGGTCATGTCTATGGCACCTACCATGCCCGGCACACTGATGAAGGTCACACCGGAGAGTGACGCGCCTATCATTCCGAAAGCCACCAGTTGCCACGGCGACTGTCTGTTTCCACGGAAAAACGCATCGTTTCCGCCTTTGCCTGCAAGGCGCGAAATTAAAAGCAATATGCCAAAATAGATGGCGACAGTTATCAATATGGTCATTTTCTTATGTTTATCCGGTCTTTAATACTGCTGTGTTGCAATGTTGTCCTGTTTATGGGAAGCAAAATTAGTGATTATAATTAGAATATGCTCCTCTGTAACTCAAAAAAACAGTGTGCGGAATTTTCAACAGACTGTTTCTAAAGGGACAAGCGTGAGAATGTGTCAGGAATAATCGGAAGCTTTGTGTCGCAATATTAATTATAAAGGATAATCTGTGTCTTTTTCTGTCATCTTGTAAATCAATGTTACTGACTTTTGTGACACTTGCTGTCGGTATAATCACTCCCGGATTTGCGAATGGGCTTTTGATTGCCTCTCCTCTTCCTAATTTAAGAAAGATGTTATATGCATTGTTAATGAGTGTGTTGGATGGTTCGTCTGCACGGTAGCCATGCTCCTTGTCTAAGTTAGGAATATGTTACGAAATGACGGAAGAATCTGTTGAATATATTTGTCTGGCATGTGTTGATATGTTACTAAAAACTATAATACCCTGACATTTTGATATGTTAAAATCAATCTTCGTAGAATCGCCTCAAAATGAACCGAACCTTACCTCGGTTGCAAAAACGCGATTCTACGGAGGTTTGGGAGTCTCGAAAATTAAGCGGACAAATAGAACAATTCGCATGGTCAAAAGATATATAAATTCCCTCCAAAACACATCTCTCCCATCCAAAAGCCCACTAAAACCCAAAATTTCAAGGTGAAGTAAATTTATTTACAAGGTACTCTGATTTTTTGCGCAAGGTGCTGAAAATTTATTTTCAAGGCGCACCAGTTTTGAAACAGCCATTTTTCGGGTCAAAATCGGACTTTTTTCCATGTCACTTCCTCAAAAAGACAGCAACCGGTTTTTCTATACTCCGAAAAACAAAAATGGATTCTGACCCTGGAAAAAGACATTTTTAAGACAGAATTTTTGTAACTCGCTGATTATCAATACATCCTATTTTATACTCACCCCTTAGTTTTTGGACTAAAACCGCATACTTTTTACCAAAAATACATTTAATTGATTATCAGCGATTTACCAACAAAACATTCAAAAATCAAGCACCAAGTCAAAGTCGGTAGCCGCCAAAAATGTTAAAATGCGCCGTCCAATCCAAGTGACATAATGTCAAAACACACCTTGTCTGCATATTGTTGCCCGGCAATATGCGCGGCAGAATGGTTCGGGGTTTAGGGCTTCTGTTTATAAAGCACGTACAAGTGATGGAATGGATGCATGGAGACGCTGCAACATCTTTGATAAGGGCTATATACATATAGTATGTCATGTCACTCGAAATGTCGGATGAACTCCTAAATTTGTGTTTCCGTCCAAAGTGGCATAATATCAGCCAGACTTGCCGACGCATCAAAAAATATACCGCTGCTTGATTTGTCAATCCGCTAATCCGACTTGTTTGGAAGTGTTCTAATCCTCGATTTATGTGTTCGGAATCAGCACAAAATTCAGTATACATCGTGCTTTTAAGCACTTTGTTCTGACAAAAGAAAAATGGAATTTGGTAACTTTGCAGAAAAATTCATTATGGTACAATTCAGTAAGAAATACTACTTATTTCTGATTACATTTCTTGGTATGCTGTCGGCATTTGGTCCCTTTGTGACCGATATGTATTTGCCTACATTACCTTCTATGACCGAAGTATTCCACACCACCACATCGCTTGTGCAGATGGGGCTGGCAGCAAGCATGATTGGATTGGCTGTTGGTCAGGTGTTCTTCGGCCCTCTTAGTGACAAATATGGACGTAAGGCTGTGTTGGTGTCGGCAATGATTCTTTTTTCCGTATTGACCATTGCCAGTATCTATTCTCCGGCCATTGAGTTTTTCAATGTGTGTCGCTTCTTGCAAGGTTTGGGAGGTGCGGGCGGAATAGTCTTGTCAAGGTCTGTAGCGACAGATTGCTATTCGGGACGTGAGCTTGCCAAAGCACTTGCCATTATTGGTGCTATCAATGGTATCGCTCCCGTCACAGCTCCGGTTGTAGGCGGATTGGTGTCTGAGGCTGTCGGCTGGCAAGGCATTTTTTGGATATTGTTTGCCATAGGTGCCGTGATTCTTGTGATGTGCGTCATATTTAAGGAGTCGCATCTGAAAGAAAACCGATATCAAGGGAGAATTGTCAGTTTGATGAGCAATTTTCCAAAGTTGTTCAGACTGAAATATTTTTTGATATATACATTGCTGTATTCTTTTTCATGCGGAGTGCTTTTTTCTTATATATCCTCTGCCTCTTTTATTGTGCAGAATAACTTTAGCTTTTCCGAGTTGCAGTTTTCTGTCATCTTCGGAATCAATGCGCTCGGCATTGGCATAGGCTCAGGATTGTCGCTCAAATTCAAGAAAATGTGCAATGCGGCACTTTTTGGTGCTTCCGGTATCGCATTGTGCGCGCTCATGCAGGCTGTAGTCCATGTGTTGACCTCCGCATTCTTACCCTATGAGATATTCACTTTCTTCATGCTTGTGAGTGTTGGTTTCATTCTTACGTCATCTACCGCAATGGCTATGGACGAGGGCCGGCAGATGGTGGGCAGTGCCTCTGCCGCTTTTGGAGCTTCCGGTTTTTTGTTTGGCGGAATTGTTACTCCTTTGGTTGGTATAGGCAATATCATGACCACTACTTTAGTTCTTCTTATTGCCTGTTCTGTATGCGGGCTGTGTTGTGCATGGCTGTCTTATCGCAGGACAAACTGTATGCAGGCATAATTGGCAGTTTTTAGTTCCGGCACAGATTTTTCAGTGAAAACAAATCTCTGAAAAAGGCGCGAAGCATTAAACCATCCCGAGTTACTTTAGTCAAGAAATGCAGAAGAGCTTAAAAATATGAGAACTATATTAGCAGCGTTTGCAATCATACTGGCGGGTACACTGAGTGTATCCGCACAGACAAGAGACAGAGGCAAGACCGTTTTAGGAAAGGTGGTCGATTCGGAGAATGGCGAACCGCTTATAAGCAGTAGTGTGGCATTGATGAAGCCGGACACAACCACTCTTGTAACCGGAGATGTGACAGGAAGTACCGGAGGTTTCAGCATCAAGAATGTGAAGTCGGGCAAATACATTGTCAAGGTTTCATACGTAGGCTACCATAATTTTTATAAAAGTATAGAGATAAAGGACAGCGTGCGTACTTCCAATATCGGCACAGTGTTGCTTACTCCCAACTCTGTCATGCTTGAGGCGGCAGTGGTCAAGGGACAGGCGGCTCAGGTGGAAGTGAAGGAAGACACGCTGATTTTTAATGCGGCAGCATTTAAAGTGCCTGAGGGTTCTGTGCTTGAAGAGTTGATACGCAAGATTCCGGGTGCGGAAGTGTCGGACGACGGGACAATAAAAGTAAACGGGAAGACTGTCAAGAAAATACTTGTGGAGGGAAAGGAATTCTTTTCTAACCAGACAAGTATGGCAATGAAAAATATTCCGTCCGAGATTGTGGAGAAAGTCAAGGCTTATGACAAGCAGAGCGATTTGGCGCGCATCACAGGAATAGACGACGGCGAGGAGGAGACTGTGCTTGACCTTTCTATAAAGAAGGGAATGAAACAGGGATGGTTTGGTAATTTGGATGCTGCATACGGTACGGAGGACCGCTTTTCGGAGAAACTGAATGTGAACCGTTTTAAGGACAATACGCAGGCTTCGTTCATCGGGAGTTATAACAATATCAATGACAGGAGCTTTCCTGGCGGCGGAGGCAGAGGACGTGGAGGAAACGGAATCACTACCAGTGGTATGGGTGGACTGAACTTTGCGCTTGAGCGGAAGAATGTGGAGGTTGGCGGCAATGTCAGGTACATAAACACCAAGAGCGACTCAAGGACTTATACAAGTTCGCAAAACTTCGTGACCACGAATGCCTCTTTCTCCAACAGTATGAGAAACAGTATCAGTCATAATGGTACTTTCAGTGGAAACTTCAAGATTGAATGGAAGCCTGACAGCATGTCGAGAGTGCTGTTCCGTCCGAATTTCTCCATCGGCAATTCCGATTCTGAAAGCAATGGTGTGTCTGCTACATTCAATGCTGACCCATATTCTGACAATATTCAGGAGCCGTTGTCGCAGATTGAGGAAATAGACAAGGCGATAAGGATAAACCGTAACACCTCGTCCTCGCTTTCCGAACAGAACAACTGGAGCTTTAATGCCTCGTTGCTGTATAACCGTAAGCTGAACAGCAAGGGCAGAAACTTGTCTGCTACATTTAGCGGCGGTTATACTTCCAGCAAGAGCAAGAGCTATTCCATGTCGGATGTGATATATTACCAGCGAAACGATTCTACATCGCTGACTTACCGCCATCGCGACACTCCCAATACGAGTAAGAACCTGAATGCGGGATTTACTTATTCGGAGCCTATAGCGAACAAAACATACTTGCAGCTCAATTACCGTTTCCAATATAGCATGAGGCATAGTGACGGAAGGACGTTTGACCTCGGTGATATTATCAACATGAGGGACAGCCTCTATATGTATGGCACCGGATTTTTGCCTTTCAACTATAGCGATTATCTGGATGCGGACTTGAGCAAATATACGGACAACGAAAACTATATACATAATATAGACTTGTCGCTGAAGATGACAAGGGAAAAATATTTGTTGAATGTAGGTATGTCCATTAATCCGCAGACTCAGAAGGTGGATTATAATTATCAGGGACTGGACACTGTGGCATCGCGCAATTTTTTCCGTATGTCGCCGACCTTGAACTTCCGTTACCGGTTCTCGAAGCAACACCAGCTTCAGGTGCGCTATCGGGGGAATACCCAGCAGCCGGAAATTACGGATATGTTCAATATGACGGACAATAGCGACCCGCTGAATATACGTATGGGTAATCCGGGGTTGAAGCCTTCGTTTACCAATAATGTCAATGTCAGCTATAACAATTACATGCAGGAAAGCAGAAGAAGCGTCATGGCGAACTTCAGTTTCAGCAATACGCTGAACAGTATCAGCAACCGTACCGCATACAATGAGGAAACCGGTGGAAGAACGACACGTCCGGAAAATATAAACGGCAACTGGAGCACGAATGCCAATGTAGGCTTCAATACTCCTTTGTTCACTGAGAAGTTTATTGTCAATACCTCTACTTCCGGATCTTTCAACAATAATGTGGGATTCATTTACCAGGACAGGCAGACACTCAAGAATACGGTCAAGAACATGAGTCTTGGAGAACGGATGAGCTTGACATGGAGGGAAGAGTTTTTCGATATTGTGCTTAACGGCTCTATCAGCTACAATCATTCGCGGAGTAACCTCGTCACTACCAACAATCGCGACACATACGATTTCTTTTATGGAATATCGGGTAATGCGAACCTCAATAACGGTATCGCTTTCTCAACAAATATAGGCATGAGCAGCAGGCGGGGATATAGCAGCAATGAAATGAATACGAATGAGCTTGTATGGAATGCGCAGGCTTCATACCGCTTTCTTAAAAACAAGCAGGCTACTATAAGTCTTCAAGCAAATGACATACTGCACACGATGAGCAACATCAGCCGTTCTATCAGCGCGACGAGCCGTTCGGACAGTGAGACAAATGCCATCAACAGTTATGCCATGCTCCACTTCATCTACCGCCTTAACATGTTTGGAAACAAGCAGGCGCGCTCCGAAATGAGAGGGGAAAGAATGAAAGGTGGCGAGAGAATGGGACGAGAACGGTTCTGAAACTTCCAAAAGAAAAGCTTCTTTGCTTTAGGTAAAAGTTCTTTTGGTTTTGGGTGAGAGTTCTTTGGGCTTTGGACGAGAAGAGAGAATGGGACAAGAGTGGTTCTGATACTCCCAAAATAAAAGTCCTTTTGGATTTTAGACGAGGGAACTTTTGGTTTTGGAAAGGAACTCTTTTAGTTTTAGACAAGAGTCTTCTTAGGCAGTGCAGTGTGCCCTGAAGGTGTCTTTGAAAGGGGATTTTATTGATACGAATTTGCGCCCTGAAAAATCTTTATAGGATTTTTCAGGGCGCAAATTTATTTGTTCGTTGTCATCGGTTTGCGCTGTAAAATGATTTTTACAGCGTTCTGTATCCGACAAATGTGCGGGTTTTCAACACTTGATGTTCAGTTCTTTGACAATGGCGCTAATCTTCTCCATTGTCGTGATTCGTGTAGGGACAAGAGGAAGGCGCAGCTCGTTCTCAATCAGTCCCATGCTGTTAAGCATCGCCTTTACACCCGCAGGATTGCCGTCTACAAACAGAAGTTTGAACAGTTCCGTGAACTGATGGTGTATCTGACGGGCATTTTGGTAATCGCCGTTAAGCGCAAGACGGACCATGCGGCTGAACTCTTTTGGAAGTGCGTTGCCTATTACACTGATGACTCCCACCGCACCAAGAGTTATAAGCGGGAATGTGATGCCGTCATCGCCGGAGATCACATCAAAATGAGTCGGTTTGTTTTTAATTATATCGTCAATCTGGGTGAAATTGCCGCTGGCCTCTTTGATTCCCACAATGTTCTGGCAATCATTCGCCAGTCTCAAAGTTGTTTCGGCAGTCATGTTTACTCCCACACGTCCTGGTACATTATAAAGGACAACAGGTACAGGAGATGCTTCGGCTATGGCCTTGAAATGCTGGTAAAGCCCTTCCTGCGAAGGCTTGTTATAATATGGGCATACACTCAGAATACCGTCTATGCCACTAAAGTCTTCTGTACGGAGAGATTCTACTACTGCCGCAGTGTTATATCCTCCGCATCCCATCAGTACTGGAATGCGTCCGTTTACCTTCTCGACAACCAATTCCTTTATTTTTCTCTTCTCTTCAGCAGTCAGACAAGGTGTTTCTCCTGTTGTAGCCAAGATACACAAAAAATCCACACCGTTTGAAAGCTGATAATCAAGCAAACGTCTGAGTGCTACATAATCCACATCTCCATTCTTCGTAAACGGAGTGACCAATGCAACTCCCAAACCTTTGAATCTGTTATATGCCATAAAAATATATTACGAATGAAAGTTTTTTACCTTTTTACTAAATTGAATGCAAAAGTACAATTTTAATGTGAAAATCTAAACATTATGACAAAATAAATGCGATTATGTCAGCAAATACAAGTTCAGATAATCTCTCCGCTTCCGTAACACAGATGATGTTCCTCATCATATACTACGCAGAATTGTCCGGGTGCCACTCCATGAACTTTCTCGTCTGCCTCGATATGCCAGTTTCCATCATGCTTTTTTTCTATGGTGCCGGTAAGAAATTCCGGTGTATGGCGGATTTTAAAAGTAATTCTGTGAGACTCGTTGGTATTTTCCGCAGAGTCATTTCTTGAATTGTCTCCTGATTCGTTTCCGGTTGTTCCTGCATGTTTTTCCCACGGATTATCGGTGATGAAATGAAAATCCGCCATTTCGATGTGGTTCTTGTACACTCGTTCCGGGTCATATCCGTGGCTGACAAACAGAATGTTGCGTTTCAGGTTTTTCTTGACAACGAACCACGGTCCTCCGCCAAATCCAAGTCCTTTGCGTTGTCCTATTGTATAGAACCACAAACCATTGTGTGTGCCGATTTTTTTCCCAGTCTCTATTTCACGCACATCGCCCGGATTCTCGCCCAGATTGCGCTTGATATATTCGCGGAAGTCAATATTTCCAAGAAAACAGATGCCCTGACTGTCTTTGCGCCGTGCATTCAGCAGGTTGGCAGTCGCAGCAATGTCCCTGACTTCATGCTTCCATAGTCCGCCAATCGGGAACATCAGCTTTGATACTTGCAGTGAGTTTATCTGGCAAAGAAAGTCTGTCTGGTCTTTTACTGGGTCGGGACTTGTTGACAGCCATACTTTGCCGTCTTTTACAGTGGTTGTGGCATAATGTCCGGTAGCTGTGAAGTCGAACTCATGTCCGATGTGCTCCTCAAAACATCCGAACTTAATCAGTTTGTTGCACATCACATCCGGATTGGGAGTAAGTCCGAGGCGGGCTTTATCCATAGTATAACCCACCACATTCTCCCAATATTCCTTATGCAAATCCACTATGTCGAGTTTGAGTCCGTATTTTCTTGCAAGCCAGCGGCAAATTTCCACATCCTCTTCCGAGGTACAGTTCCATTCCGTATCTTTCTCCGGACCTATTTTTATATAGAACAAATGCGGCTCATAGCCTTGTTCCTTCAGCAAATGAACGCTCACGGCACTGTCCACACCTCCACTGACGAGGGCTGCAATTGTCTTCATCTAACAAAATTCAGGGTAAAAGTATGTCCAAACGATTATTTCAGTTTCTTGCTGATTTCAAGCATTTTCTCTATCGGTCTGATAGCTTTTTCCGATATGGCGGCATCAACTTCAATCTCCGGCCATTCGTATTTAAGCGTATTGTACAGTTTTTTCAGTGTGTTCAAACGCATGAAACTGCATTCATTGCATGAGCATCCGATAGTCTCGCTTGCTTCTGGCGGTGCGGGAATGAAGTTCTTCTCCGGACAACGCTTGGTCATTTCGTGAAGTATTCCGCTTTCTGTCGCCACAATAAATTCCTTCGCCTCATCCTTTATGGCGAAGTTCAGAAGGGCGGCAGTTGAGCCAATGACATCGGCTACAGCCTGTATTGGAGCCGGGCACTCCGGGTGTACAAGAATCTTTGCTTCCGGATGCTCTTTCTTTATTTGTAAAATACCCTCAAGCGAGAACTGTCCGTGTACATGGCAGCCTCCGTTCCACAAAAGCATCTGTCTGCCGGTTACGGAATTGATGTAGTTTCCCAGATTCTTGTCCGGACCGAATATGAGTTTCTCGTCTTTCGGAAAACTGTCGACAATCAGTTTTGCATTGGAACTTGTCACTACCACATCGGTAAGAGCCTTCACTGCGGCTGTGGTGTTTACATACGATACCACTTTATATCCGGGATGCTCATCTATGAACTTCTTCAAGTCATCGGCATGGCAGCTGTCTGCCAAAGAACAACCCGCGTTAAGGTCGCATACGAGCACTTTCTTCTCAGGGCATAAGATTTTATTCGTTTCTCCCATGAAATGCACTCCGCACATCACAATGATGTCCGCATCCGTCTTTGCCGCCCACTGGGCAAGCGCAAGAGAGTCGCCTACAAAATCTG
This sequence comes from Roseburia sp., assembly GCA_023665185.1. Taxonomy (GTDB): domain Bacteria; phylum Bacteroidota; class Bacteroidia; order Bacteroidales; family Bacteroidaceae; genus RGIG8745. Next base: position 4,570 of record JAMPEL010000043.1, on the reverse strand, counting down.
CCACATCTTGTACTGCGCCTTCCGTATAGTAGTGGGCCAGAACAACCGCGTTCTTTTCTTTGCACAAGCGGCGTATCTCGGCACTCAAATCAAGATTGCCGTCTATAGGTTCGTCAACGTAACCTTTTTCTTTCCATGAATCCTTAACCTGCATAAAACATTATTTTAGGGATGAAAGGAATCTCTTCCACATTAATATAATGCGCAAAGTTACACACTTTTGACAAAACTGGATTAATCTTTATGGTTTAAGTTCAAGATATGTATCACTTTTTAATCTGAAGTTGCGGCTTCCTTTTTCGGATGCCCCGCTAAAAATCATTGTCAGACATTTACCTCGTCCAGAGTTACAAGTTTGTTGACTATTGCGTATATCGTGATGCCTGCTGAAGAATGAATCTGTAGTTTGCGCGCGATGTTCCTTCGGTGGGTGGTCACAGTGTTGACGCTCAGGCAAAGTTCCTCGGCTATTTCCTTGTTGGCCATTCCTTTTGCCACGCATATAACAATCTGCTTCTCGCGTTCCGACAATTGCTCATCGCCTGCCGGCTGCTCCATCTCTCCATTTCCTGTTTCTTCTACAGTCCTGCGCTGCCTGTTCTGGTGCTCCAGTCTTTTTACAGCGGGAATGAATATATTGTCTTCCACCAGACAGTGGATGCTAAGATCCTCCGCAGTCTGGTATATATCTATTACCACTGAGTTAAGCTCGTTGTTGTTCTCCTTCTGAGGGTAATACTGCATGAACAGATTCTTCAGCTCGTTCAGTTTCCCGTCCACTGAGTCGTGGTGTGAGCTGAGTGTGTGCATTCCGTCAATGGTTGTCGTTCCTCCCTCAAGCAGTTTCTCTACGTATGTGAACACTTTGTTCTCTTCGTATTCCATGTGCTTGCGTACTTCATCGACATATTCGTCAAAAAATTTCAGTACGATAAACGCAATCTCGTTTTTTACAGAGCAATCTATGGAACTGAGCAGGTGGCGACGCATTGCGGGCAACTGATATTCCAGAAAATAAATGTGTGTCTTTCTCAAATATCCAAGCAAAGACTTCACGCTGACATGGTCTACTTTCTGCAAACGGTCCTCCGCACCATCCTTCACATAATTAATGACAGTAAGGAAAGTGTCAGTATCAACCCCGCATTGTCTGCACACATCCTGAATAATCTTTTCTCCAAATCCGAAAGATATGCCGAAACGGCTCATCACCTGCAAAAGGCGGTAGTCGTTTGCAATTACAAAACTCAGCTTGTCTGTCGGTTTATATTGTACAGCCATATTCCATTAACTTTATAAACGATGCAAAGTTACGACTTTCCGACTTTCCGGCAAATCACCATTAGTAAGTATTTTGGGAAAATGCCATGCTGACAGATGCTTTCTGCCGACAAAACAGAATGCGTACGTACTGTATTGTGAGTATTTGCCGAATAAGACAAAAGACGTAACTTTGCAAAAATAAAAACCAAGAATACACTAAAATATGAAATTATCAGAACTGAAGACAAACGAAAGCGGAGTCATCGTGAAAGTACACGGACATGGAGGATTCCGCAAGCGCATTGTCGAAATGGGGTTCATCAAGGGAAAAACTGTGGAGGTCATACTCAACGCTCCGTTGAAAGACCCTGTAAAATATAAAATAATGGATTACGAGGTGAGCCTCAGACGCGCTGAGGCTGAACTCGTTGAGGTCGTCAGTGAGGAAGAAGCCAAAGAATGGGTGGCGCAACATCCCGACCAAAAAGGCATACCTGCCGACAAGGAAGAGCAGATACGCAAGATTGCCGACATCAAGGTGAAGGAGCTTAACGTGGTGTTTGTGGGAAACCCCAACTGCGGAAAAACCTCATTGTTCAATATCGCCAGCGGCGCGCACGAGAGGGTAGGCAACTATTCGGGTGTCACCGTTGATGCGAAGGAAGGAAAGTTCTCGTTTGAAGGATATAATTTCCATATCATCGATTTGCCTGGCACTTATTCGCTTTCCGCCTACACTCCGGAGGAACTCTATGTCAGGAAATACATCATAGAGAAGACCCCGGACCTTATCATCAATGTGGTGGATGCCTCAAACCTTGAGCGCAACTTGTATCTCACCACCCAGCTGATTGACATGGACGTGCCGATGATTATGGCACTCAACATGTATGACGAGTTGAAAGAAAGCGGGAACAAACTCAATATCGACCAGCTCGGAGCGTTGCTTGGTGTGCCTATTGTGCCGACTATCGGACGTACCGGCGAGGGAGTCAGAGAACTGTTCCATACCATCATCGAGATAGAGGAGGGACGGCAGAAGACATTGCGCCACATTCATGTCAATCACGGTTTGCTTCTGGAAAGCAACATTGAGAAAGTGGAGAGGCTCATACGGCTTAATCCGGAGCCTCATCATAACTATTCCGGACGTTTCCTTGCCATCAAACTTTTGGAGAACGACCGTCAGGTGGAGGGCATAATAGGCACGTTGCAAAATTCCGCCGACATTCTGTCCATGCGCGACAAATGTCAGGCTGACATCAAACGGGAGATAGGCGAGGATAGCGAGTCTGCCATCACGGACGCGAAATACGGATTCGTGCAGGGAGCACTGCGGGAATGTTTTGTCAGAGTGCGCAAATACAAGCGGCTCCTGACCAAGCGCATTGATTCCGTAGTGACCAGCCATGTATGGGGATACCCCATCTTCTTGCTGCTGATGTATCTCATGTTCTTCTGCACCTTCAATATAGGTCAGTATCCGATGGACTGGATCGACTCTTTCATCGGGTGGCTGAGTGATGTGATAGGCGATCACATGCAGGAAGGGCCTCTCAAGGATTTGCTTGTCGATGGCATCATCGGAGGTGTGGGAGGTGTCATCGTGTTCCTTCCAAACATAATGATTCTGTACGCTTTCATCTCGTGGATGGAAGACTCCGGATATATGGCGAGAGCCGCCTTTATTATGGATAAGATTATGCACAAGATGGGGCTTCACGGCAAATCGTTCATCCCGATGATTATGGGTTTCGGATGTAACATCCCTGCCATAATGGCGACACGGACTATCGAAGACCGGAAGTCGCGGCTCATCACCATGCTGATAGTTCCGCTAATGTCATGTTCGGCACGCCTTCCTGTATATATAATAATAATAGGTGCGTTTTTCCCTCGCAATTCAGCCCTCATCCTACTGTCGCTCTACACTTTCGGCATTCTGATGAGCATCCTTGTGGCAAAACTGTTCAGCCGTTTCGTGGTGAAAGGCGAGAGCAGTCCGTTTGTAATGGAGCTTCCGCCATACCGCTTGCCCTCAGCCAAGTCTGTGGGAAGGCACACGTGGGAGAAAGGCAAGCAGTATCTGAAAAAGATGGGAACCACCATTCTTGTGGCCTCCATCGCTGTATGGGCTTTGTCATATTACCCTCACCACGAGTCGTTGCCGCAAGAGGAGCAGATGGAGCAAAGCTACATAGGACAGATAGGAAAAGCGATTGAGCCTGCCATACGTCCGTGCGGATTCGAGTGGAAGGAGGGGGTCAGCATCATCACCGGAATCGGCGCGAAAGAGATAGTGGCTTCCACGATGGGTGTGCTCTACAGCAGCAACGGCGATGAAGCTTTGGATGACGAGGATGCGGAGAACGCGCGTCTGTCACGTGTCATAGCCGGAAGCGGACTGACTCCTTTGGCGGCATTCTCGTTCCTTATCTTTGTGCTGCTCTACATGCCGTGCATCCCTGCGTGCATCGGTATCAAGAATGAGTCGGGGCACTGGAGGTGGGCTTTGTTCACAGTTGTCTACACCACATCTCTTGCTTGGATATGCTCTACACTCATATTCCAGATAGGCAGTTTGTTCAACTAAGAAACATTTGAGAAACGGAAATATGCAAGAAATCATTGTTGCGATAATCATCACACTGGCTGTGGCTGCCATCATAAGATATATCTGCCGGCAGATACGTGGCAAGGGCGGCTGTCATTGTGGAAAAAGCGGGTGTGAGGGATGCTGTGGCAACCGCCCGTGCTCCGAAAAGAAATGACACCTGCGTGTATATATGGGCGCATACGCTCGTTCTGAATAATTTCAACTGAACTCTCCGCCGTTTGTAGCGGTATGTTTGCGGGCTGTATGCCCATGAATAATGTCAAAATCCTTGATGTGCTGACAAAAAGTTGGCATGTCAAGGATTTTTTTGTCATCCGGCATGTCAAGTGATTTTGTCTATTATAAAGTTCGGTCTTGATGTAAGTGATGTTTTTACGGGTGTATTCAATAGGTTGTTTGCTTATTGTAAGTGTGTTTTAGATAAAATCTATCAAAACGTTAGTAAAAATCCTAAATATCGGCAATTTGATATGTTAAAACTCGCCTCCGTAGAATCGTCTCAAAATGAACTGAACCTTGCCTCGGTTGCAAAAACGCGATTCTACGGAGGGTTTTGAGCCTCGAAAACGGAGGAGACAAACAGGACAATCCGACCGGCTAATAGATATAAAAAATCACCTCCAAACACACCTTTCCCATCCAAAAGCCCACTAAAAGTCAAAATTACAAGGTGCTGAAAATTTATTTCCA
>JAMPEL010000042.1 GCA_023665185.1 Roseburia sp. | reverse complement strand
GGCGGCGCGGTTTGGGTGCTTCCTGCGCTGCCGCCTTTTTCACGGTCTTGGCAACAGGCAGGGAGAGAGGTTTATCTTCTTTTCCCTGCTGTCTGCTGTTCTCAGTGGTGCGGTTGTATTCATTTATCTTGATCATGTTGTAAAAATCATCCTTAGGTATTATGGTCACCCGGCTTGTCACTTTGGTTGCCCGGAGTGTGCCTTGATAAATCAGGTTATAGACTGTCCTTTCGCTCACTCGCAGAAGAATTGCAACTTCCGCTATTGTCAGGAACTCGTGACGGAGTATCTCTTTCTCCGAAACTCTCTTTCTCGCTCTCGCTGTCGTTTGCCTTACGGCTGTCGCTGTCTGCATGATACGGCTCTTTTAAGGGTTTGTATTCTTGCTGTCGCAGAGCCTCGAAAAAGGGGTGCAAAGGGGGCAAAAACGGCTGATTTTATCTTGAACCATCTTGAACGACGCTGAAAGAAAGTCGAACCGTGTGTCCCTCCCTCCGAGACCCAAATGCGGTACAAAAATACTCCGAAAGGGTCGAATTTGAAAGAGCGAAAAACTTGAATTGTTAAATATAGCTACCTAAATATGAGTGCATTACACTCAATCCGTTTGAGCCTCTTATGCCTCCGTTTGGGGCATTTTTTCTCCATGTGGAAGGACTTTCCGCTTCCCGAAGGACCCAGACAGAAGAAGTTGGAGTTGTCTGTCAGTTTGATACGTCCTTCCTTGCCGGTGATGTCTATGGCTACGGGAACGCCCTGACGGTCGGTGTAGTGTATCTTCAACGGTGTGTCTTCTGACTGTTGCAGCCTCTCCTTATACATCAGGCAGGCTGCCGCGTCACCGAGTGTCAGGAAACGGTCATATTCCGGGTTCATGCCGTAGCAGTTGCCCGGAAAGGAATTGATGAACAGTTCAAGCTGGTTGTAGGCCCGTTTGGAAAGATGGATGCCCAACCGTCCGAACATGTTCTCAAGGTGATTGGTAGGTTTCTGCAAATCGGTGTTCCGGTCACAGCATACAATCAGGTTGAAATGTGTGTAGACGAGTGACTTTCCCTCTCTCGCAACGACTTCCTGCACACGCTTGATGTCCTCGACAGCAATCTGGTTGCTCGGATTTGGCATAGAGGCATGACGGTTCTTTTTCTTCTCAAGCATAGACAGCTCACGTTTCTGGTTGGGAACGAAAATCATCTGATTGTAGATGACGGTTCCGGCATCAGGTATGGAGTCGATGGCGGACATCAGGTCTACGGGCATGGAGGTATTGTTCACCTCGATGTTGTTGAACGGACGTACCACTGCGGGCAGGCTCGCACAGTCCACATCGACCAGTGAGAACACCTTGCATTTGCGGTCTCCCATACCGATGCCCTCATCATCCACCTTGAAATTGTTCATGGAGACGATGTCACTGTTGAAATCCATCGCAAAGAACCTGTCCGCGTAGGTGTTGCACTCCGTGGCGTTCAGGAAGCGGACATTGATGCCTCCGTCGCGCAGCTGGTCTTTCACCTTGCGGGTCTTGGTCAGGAAATCCCGCCATTTCTTAGCGTCAAAGGAAATCAGTTTCCCTTTCTTCGCTTCCTGTGTGATGACAAGGAACGAGCGGCAACCGGTGTATCTGCGTCCCTTGAAATAGGAGAAGTAACTGCGCGAGAGGAACTCCATGTTCTCCGCATCCGGATTTTCAAATGCCTTGCGGGAGAAGATGTCCTGCTTATGCAGCGCGTATCCTTCGCCGAGAGTCTGGATTACAGCGGAGAACAGGTGGCTGAAATCGTAGTAGGCATCCGTATTGGCGGAATACTTCTGAACAGGGTTCTCAAGTGTGAGGACGGCGGAGTATTCTCCGGTTTTCGTATATATCACACCGATACCGTCACAGTCCTCCACGGAGAAATAAATGTCCTGAAAGACTTTCCTGCGTTTGCCTCCGGTACCGAAGACTCCGACCGAGATAGCCATCCCGATAAGAATCGCTGAAAATACTATGATAACATACCAGATCATATTATTAAATCTCTATGAATGTTATGTCTTTACATAAACATTCTATATATTGCACCATTGCGTTTTCCCACTCTTGCTGGTAACGGTCTAAATCCCATATATGGTGTTGAGTCTATCTCATGCACATAATTACAAATGGATTCCGAAATCTCACGTAAAATACATATTTGCAGTTCTTTTATCCATTCTTTACTACAAACACGATTCCATTCAGATGAACTCAGATATATTTCCGGTTTCAGATATAATCTCATTCGCCCTTCTTTATCGGATTGCACATATCGAGAATCAACAAACCAAAGTTCTACCGTTAATTCTTTAATTGATGGATTTGCCATGTAATCTACTGCAACTAAGTCTGCTTTCACAAAGAAATGCCCTGGAAGAATCATTAGCTGTACGTTATCGTTACATATTTCATGTCGTAAAATAAGCGGGATTTTATTCATAAGATTAGAATAGATAATAAAGTCTGAGTTTTGATGTGGGATATGCCTTTGAGTTATAGGCGGAGATACGGCAGGTGACGGGATTCACCGCGTAATAGGTATGCTCTGAGGACTCGCAGCTGGTCGTATAGAAACCCTCCGGCATTTCAAACACATCCGGCAGCCTGTTTTCGTATTTGGAGAGAAACAGGGAGAGTTGCGCCATCTCGAAGACGGACGGGATGTAGGCGGTTCTCAATACTGCCATATCGACAAATATGTCCAGGACATCAAGGTCACAGTCCATGAGGATGCTTCCGGTAAGCCGACAGCCATTCCTGTGCCCTAAGGCACATTTCTCGGAATACTTGACTGACGGGTTGAACGCGATGGTATTCTCATGTCCGTTTTCCATCCGATTGGGGTTGAAGCAGCCTTCACAAAACTGTCCGTCAACCGTCGGCAGGATAAGGCCTGTAGAGAAATCGCTCTCTCTGAACACCATTCCGCGCTCTGAATCTTTCAATGCTACCGCTTTTCCATGTACACCATCGGTCTCCATGACAATCGCAATGCTCTGGTCATTGTACGTCTCTGATATTGTTCCGTCTTTCTGAAGGAATTGCAGGCTTTTCACAGAATCGGTCTGCGTTTCGGGCAAATCACAGAACGGATGTCTGGTGTCCACCCAGCTGCTTCCGATACTCAATTTGGCTTTGGCAAGAGACAGGTGCAATTCCGTGATGCTTCCGGCACGGAGAGGAGGCAATGTTGTCTTCACATACAGATACTTTCCGTTTACCTGAAGTCCGACTGTCACATCTCCCGGACTCTCGTTTGGAACCAGATGGAAATCATGATGCCGTCCGTTGTTGAGCATACACTCGGTAAGCACCGAACGGACGGATTGGGCGGCACGGGTCTCAAGCCATTCTCCGTTGAAAGGCTTTCTGTGGGTGACGACAACGCCACGCGGATTGATGACTTCGACACCGTTAAGGATGTCACTGATATTATCGCTTTGGATTTTCAGCCGTAACAGGGCTGCAAGGTCTTTAAGTTTCATTTTTACATGGATTTTTTCGTTTGTCTGAGTGGTGGATACATAACTGCCGGAAAGAACCGCTCCCATAGGTGTCCTCACCTCAACGGTATCGGACGGATGCAGGCCGGTTTGGAACGGATAGAAGATTACAGGACGCACGGTGCTGTCGGCAAGAACCGGAGTTACGGGTTTGAAGGACTCTCCGTCAAAATGGAACTCCCGCGCGGTCTCCTCCTGATTGTCGGACAGGAAGACACCTATCGAGCCGATGGCGGCAAGCTCCTCCTTTGTCCGTTCCGTCACGATAATCTCAAGAGGCTTCTCAACTTTTGCCCACTCATCCTTGACGCGCTCCACTGTATTCAAGGCAGTCAAGGCTTCCTCCTTTCCTGATTTCTGGGAACAGGAGAACAGCATGAGGCAGAGTGTCGGTAATAAGATGGCTTTCTTCATTTCAAATCCGTTTGGAGCAGGCATACACGAAGATGCCCCTGTATTCTTTCTTGGTGTGTAATCCCTTACGTTGCTTCACCATAATCAGAGCCGCCCCGACACCGAGGAAACCGACAAGGGAGATGAGTCCGGTTACAAATCCCAACAGGCAGTAACCGAGAATAAATCCGATGATGGCTCCTCCGGCGGCAGCGGCGGCCCAATAGATGTAGCGTCCTTGAATACCCATGAATTCAAGGGGTTTCTGAAGCCCCTTGAAAACCGGGTAAGCGACATAATCTCTTTCGGTAATCGCTGCCATAGACAGGTCAGGAGATACCGAAGAAGAGAGGCAGTGCCTGTGCGGCGGCAATGAGGAAGATACATGCGCCTACGACCATCATGATCTTCTTTTTCAAATCTTACTGATTGCTCGTAACGTATTGATAATCAATACTAATTGGAGTTATAAAATGACGAAAGAAACAAATTAGGAACAACAAAATCAAGAAACCCTAAAATGAAAGCATGAGAAAACATAAATTAACACAGAAAGCAACGATAATTTTCCTTTTCTTTCATTTCGGGAGTAAAGCCCTAATGTTGTATGTTAATCACAAGAGTTACTTTTTTGTGCGTAAGATAGTAGCAAATTAAAGTAATAAAACATATTTTTTATGCCACTATACAATATTTCCTAAAGACTCTCGTTTATTACAATAAATGTATATATCTTTGCATTGAACTTAAATAAAATTACAATGAATGAGCTTAATAGAATAAAAGTAGTTCTTGTAGAACAAAAGAAAACAGGTAAATGGTTAGCAGGGCAACTTGGAGTTAGTGTTACAACAACCAGTCGTTGGTGCTCTAATTCTGCTCAGCCAGATTTACAAACACTAAGTAAGATTGCTAAGCTGTTAAATATAGATACAAGAGAACTTCTTGTTCCAACAGACTTGCATGAAAACTTTTAAAATTAAACAATAGAAAAAATGAATAGTGAAAAAAATGCACCTCGATATTTTATGCATAAATATTGGGGTAAAAAACCAGCCACAGGCATAAGTCCTTTGGTTGAAAAATATACAAACCCTGGAGATACTATTATTGATCCATTTTCAGGGTATGGAGTTTTCTGTTGTGAAGCATATCTTAAAAATAGAAACGTTATAGTAAATGATCTCAATCCGATTGCCAATTTTATAGCACATAATTTGTTTTCAAACGATGTTAATATTTCAAGAGTAAAAAGGGTATGGGAAAAGATCAAAGCAGAAATGTCTACTTTCATAAACGAATGGTATAATATTACCATTGGCGAGAAAACATATCTGCCTATATCAGTTTTAAGAAATAAGGATGGTTTACCACTGCAATTTACTTTTAAGGATGGAAGAAAGACGTCTATTAAAGATATTCCAGAAGAGCTAGCAAAAGAGTTCTGTGAGAAAGAAAACAATTACAAAATAACGGATTGGTATCCTATGGTTTCGATTATTGAAAATTCTAGAATATCAGCTCGCCCGAACATGACAATAAAAGATCTTTTTACCAAAAGGACACTTGCTTGTCATGCAAAATTATTGTCATTGATAAATAAATATGCAGCAGGATCTGATAAAGACTTGTTTTTGATTGCATTTACAGCAAATTTAGCCAACTGTTCCAAACTTGTTCCACCTATCAAAAGCAGAGGAGCACTTGCTCAAGGAGCTTGGATGACCGGTTTTTATATTGGTGAGACATATATAGAGAATAATGTATTACATTATTACGAAAATCGCATAAGGAAGGCGATAAAGGGAAAAGAAGATTTCTTGAATGCGCTATTAGGTGATTTAATGAAAGAGCCTATCCAATCTACTTTCAAAATCACCAATTTTGATGCAAAGAGGTTACAACTCCCAGACAACTCTGTGGACTATGTTTTTACAGATCCTCCTTATGGGGATAGTGTACCATATTTTGAGCAAAGTGTAATTTGGAACTCATGGCTACAGTTTGTTCCTGATTATCAGCAAGAAATTGTAATATCCGATAGTAATCAACGTCACAAAGATATTGAGGCTTTTGAACATGATATAAATTCGGCTTTTTCAGAAATTCGAAGAGTATTAAAAGATAATAAATATTTTTCACTTACATTTCACTCTCTTTCTGGGCTAGAATGGAAAGCCGTAAGCAATGCGTGTGTTTTCAACAATTTCAATGTTGTTGATTATGAATGGTTAGAACAAAAGACCTACCCACCACGACAACTTAATCGTGTTAAATCGATTAAAGGTGATGTCCTTGTGACTTTTCGAAAGAATCCAGCACCTGTACACTTACGTATTTGTGATGATAGTCAATTTATAAGAATTATAACGGAGTTCATAACAGAGACAATCAAGAAGGGGACTACCGACACAAATACTATAATGATGGCTATAATGGAATGGATTTTGCGGAATATGATTATAATAGGCAATGTCGATGTGTTTACAGTTCTGAATAATTGTTTTCAACTGGACAAGGAAGGAAATTGGAGTATAAAACAAAAGTAAAATATAAAAATATTCAATATGACTAACTTTGAGAAATGGGACAAAGAGTTCCGTGCACAAAATCTTTACGCTTTCAACAACAATGAAAGTGCTTTGTTGTACTTGAAGGTTAGAGCCGTATGTCGTGGAAAACAGATTAAACAATTTGTTGAGAAAAATGGCATTGAGCTTACTTCTAAAAAAATTAACGAGCAGTTTGCTGAGTTGTATTCAATAATGGAGAATACACCTAATAGCAAGGCTATGCTTGATACTTATCTGTGCGACAGAAACAACGAATGGTATCACACGATGGGCGTGGATGAAGAAAAATTGAAAAGTGGTTTACGTCAGATAAACAACTACGAATGGGGAGGAGATCAAGAAAACTCTCTTGATCAATATCTTGTCCGTAGATATATTAAAGTAATCAGCGATTATGATGAACTACGCAGCAAGGCTGATGCTATTGCAACAAATGCTTGGAATTTCGTTCAAACAAGTTGGTATAACAACTGGACATCCTATCTTATTGAATCAATATTTAAGAAGCATAGACGTGTGTTGTCTGCGGTTGGTGAAATCAAAAGTGTTGACTTTTTTATTGAGAATAACCCTATCGATTTGAAAGTTACCTATTTTCCTGGAGCTTATATGCAAGGTAAGTTAAAAGAAGCATTAGGCAACACTGAGTTAACTTGGTTGAAGCGTCAGGCTAAGAAATATGGTATTACACCAGATAAAAATCTTTCTGATTCCGAACAGTATAATTTCTTAAAAGAGGAAATTGAAAATCAAGGCCATCAAGAAGTTATATCTCAACTTACAGCTACAAGAAAACAGATAGTAAATGAGGCACGAAATAATCCAGAAAACCTGATGAAATGGCTTTATGAGAATCAAAGTCCTCGTTTGTTCGGTGCTGAAAACCGTCTGTTTGTTGTTCTTGTCGATTCTACGGACATGAATCAGTCGTGGAAGATGAAGAGAGCATTCTCATTAATTGAGCCTAAGGTAAATACATACCTTGATAGCTTCAGTGAAAATTCTCTAAAGAAAATTGAATTCACATTTAATAAAAAAATGTACGAAAGTCTTGCCGACATAATCTTTGTCGTAAAAGAATAAATGGAGGAATAATGGTAATATTACACAATCCAAATTCCATTTAGTTTTTTCGTAAAACAGAAACGATATGAGAAAAATTGTTGCTTTACTGGTTTTGTGCTTTATGCCTATTTGCCTATTTGCACAAACATATAAAATGTATCAAACGCGTAACTATCACAATCAGTTACGTTTGAATACCGCTACAGGAGAAGTGTTACAGGTGCAAGATGACGGTCAGTCTTGGAAAATATGTGATGCAATGGAAGATGGTGGCGAAACAGATAACCGCTTCTGTCTATATGAAACACAGAATATGTGGACTTTCATTATGCTTGATACTTTTACTGGAAAGAATTGGCAAGTTCAATTTAGCACAAAAGGAATAGATTACATGTTCGCTGCACCAATTAATTATTGCTCAAAAGCATATCCTTCTTCTTCTGACAGATGGCAAGGAAGATTCAAAATGTTTGCTACTCGGAATATGTGGACATTTATCATGTTGGATAGTTTTACAGGAAGGCTTTGGCAAGTACAATATGACACCAAAACGTTAGATAATCTCCTTTGTGTTTCAATAAATGAAGAAGTTCTTGAAGCTGGGGATGAAAGCATCTTTACTATACAGCCGATGACGAGTATGTATCAATACTATCTGATAAGTAACAAGTCAGGTGCAATATGGCAATTTCAGTGGACTACTAAAGGACCTGATTATAGATGGATTAAAAGGGTTAATTGACAAATAGTGATTGATTATGAAAATCAAAAATATAAATGAAATTACTTTGTTTCGGTACTTGTATTGTCTTGATAAAAGAGATTTGCCACAGAGCATTCTTAATTGGTGCAATAATATCGGTAGTGCAATTGATTCTGATAGAGAAAATGCGATAAGAGAATTATCTACTGTAAAAGGAAACTGTCGTAATTTGGTCGTTTTCTCTAAGACATTTGTTGATACAATGGATAAATCCTATATGAAATTTACTCAATTTCACATGGATATTCTCAAAGAGTTAGATAATGAGAATGGAATTGTTCGTAGCCCATACTTTATAGAAGGGTGTTATGTCGTGTATAGCATAAAAAATGGTTGTCTTACTTTATGGATATTTCAAGACAACCTCGACAAGTATTTGTCGATACCTACATACTACATCTGTGTGTCACCAAAGGATAAAATTAAGGGGAATGGGCATCAGTTAGACTGTATGGTTTTACCTCTTGTTGATGGTTGTATAGAGGCAAATATCAGAGATTATATAGATATGGTCTTAGATTATTTGTGTTTAAGACAATGGGCAGAAGTCCAATTAGGTAAAGTTTCAACCACCATAAGAAAAGAGATTAAAAAGAATAAAAAGACTCAGATTGTCACAGAAGCAGGGCTTAATTACTATCGCTTTGATAGTAAGTGGTATACCGAAATATGTAATGATGAGTCTTTCAAAGTTAGTGGCCATTTCAGATTACAACCTTATGGTGATGGCACAAGGAGGCTAATATGGATAAATGAATTCACCAAGAATGGCTATCATAGAAAAGCTACTATTGACAAGGTTAAAGATGGAGAGGTAACTCTTATTTAAAAGGAACATAAGGACAAACGTATAAAAAGAATTCTGTTTTATGAAGAAGAATATTAGATTTCTAAAAAATGTAAAATGTAGAATAGAGGCACTTCCTTGGAGCATATGGGAAAATGAAGATATAGATGACTCACAATACGACAAGAAAAGGAAAAGACTAAAGGGAGAAGTTATGCATATTCAAAACCAGATAAGAGGCTATATTTTAGCCCAATATGGTGAAGGCGATTTGTTACATGAATTTTCCTGTTATTCATTCTTTACACAAGGATTTATTGCAGACACTTTCAATGTGGAAAACAATAAGGCTTGGTCAAATGGAAAAAAGTCATTCCTGTGCTTTACTGATAAATTGATAGATTTTGCAGAAGCTGAAGAAGTTGTAAACTCTATTGATTGGAGAAATAATTTAATAAAATGGTTCATACTGTTTGTTATTGTAGGACTAATAGTATTTTTACTATTTGCAGAAACAGTTTTTACAGATTCAATAACAGCAATATTCAGTAATGAGATTAAAGTCAAATTACAAGTTCTCCTTTTAGCTACAATGATTACGTCGAACCTCTTATGGTATAAAAATTGGAGAGACTTATTTCCAATAACTACTTCTATTATAGGGGCACTGTTGGGATTAAGAGTTTAGATAGCCCAGTACTAATGCTAGACTATTCGCTTGTCTTTACCTATAGAACTGTGCAATTATCATACCTATTCCACTTGCAACAACAAAAAATCCAATCGAGAAGAAAAGCCAAAAGAACCATTGGGCATAGTGACCTAGGTAGCAACCATCATATTCCTTGTATCGCTCACGGACTTTCTTCCGTTCATTAGCAAACATGGAATTGACCTCACGGATATGCGTCTGCATTTGTGCGGTCATCCATTGGTGTTCTTTGGTGAACAGCTCTTGAATCTTCATCCAGTCAGCATCATTGACTTTTACAGACACCTTCAATTGGGTAGGAGCATTCTCCATAACTTTGTCTATGTGCTGATTGATGGTATCTACCTTTTTGCCGATAGTAGTTACAGCACCGCCTAATTGAGCTTCCGCACGCTGATACTGCTGAATGGCAGATTCCAGTTCAAGTGTGGCATTGATGAAGGTATTGGTTGCCTTGTCAATGTCCTCACTCAACTGCTTTAACTCAGGAACACGGCTTACAAGTCCATCCTCGGCTTGCTGCTCCTCAATCTCGTTTTCGACATCATCCATCATGTTGTCGAAGTCGGATCTTTCTTCTGTGTCTATATTTATCTTGCTTTTTCTGATAGCCATATTGTTATTGATTTATCTACGGAAACGGTAACGTGGTTTAGGCTTGCACATAGAGTGAGCCATCTGAACACAACGATGGGCGAACTTCCAGTCATTTTCATCATCCTTCTTACCCCAACCAGATTCGGGAGAAGAACCGCCACCACCGCCACACGATTCAGACATTGCGGTTGCTGCATCGATGTAGTTGGCAAACAGAAGCATAGCAACATGAGTAACATTCTCCATCGTTGCAGTACCATTACCTTCTGGCACCTGAACATCATTGATAAAGATGTCTTTGATAGTGTCTGGGATTGTGACCTCCTTGATTCCTTGGGCTGTATTGATTGAAAAGACGGTATTGGTTGGCATGGGCTGTGCTGTTGTTTTTGCTGTTACAGGAGTCTGAACCATCGGACGAGCGGAACGAGTTGCAGGAGTAACGAGAGGGGAAGAATGTTTTATCTTCACCTGGGTTGGCTGTGGATGGAGTTTTCTCCATGTGGCTTCAATAGTTGACACCATGTATCTACGACCTATTTCAGAAGCCTTGAATACAGAGGCATTCTTGCCAACAGTATAGCCCACAAGTTTGTTATGCTTGTCATACTTTGGATTCACCTCATAGTCCTTCATGCGTAGCAGACGGAAATACTTCTGAATGTCGAACTCCTGCATTTTACTTAGTGTGTAGTCGCAGAAGTCGGCAAGCTCTTCTTTTCTCATATCTCTAATCGCCTGAGGCTGTTTCCACCCACGTCTCATATTGATAATCTCCGCAGCCTTCATTGCTCGCTCATGAATATCATGGGCATCATTCGTCTTGCCGTCAAGATCCACACGGCAACAGTCAATGTGTAGGTGCAGCGTTCCTGACTTGGAGTCAGAGTGCAGTCCACTAACATTCATTGAATTGCGGAAATTGGTCTTCACTTCATCGGTGAAGCCCTTGGGTTTAAGTCCGACAGAATCCAGAATATCCAAAGCTTCATCATGAAGGTCTGCCCAGTCCTCCATGGTGAAGTCTGCCGACTCTTCCTTTGATGGTGACAAGACAAAAGTCACCATGAATTTTTCCAACTTTCTCCCCACGGTTCGGTCTGCCTGATGCAGCTGGCAATGGAGCTTCATCATGTACCAGATGGCGGTAGGGTCAAGACCATCGGGCATATTGTTCACCTTGACCGTTTTTGCATTCTCCTTTTCCAATGCGTACCTTACGGAATTGCCTCCGTATGATACGACCTTTGCGAGCATAATCATAATTGTTCTTTTGATTGGGTCTGTACGTTTGTTGCGATATTCTCTTCAATGCTATACCAATGTTGGATAAGTCCTGCAACGGCATCAATCCACCAACGCATGAACTTCTCATTCTTGAAGAACCGAGCCTTTTCCTCAGCCGTTTTCTTGGATAGCACGTTGCTGATTTTTATCAAATCCGTCCTTGCAATGGCGAGAGAATTGAGGGCATCCACCTCATCCTTGGTAAGCCTCATGCGTGGACGGTGCTTTAAGCCAGTCTCAACGACATAGCGACTCAGGCTTAACCCACACTCCTTGGCAAGCGTCTGGAGCTGCATCAACTCCTCTTTCGTGCATCGGTAGGTATGGACTTCCGTAGGTGGTTTTCTTATGATGTTCTTCTTTCTCATTTGTCCTTGTCTCAAATTAAAATGGGATGATTACAAGCATCTTACAAAGGTGGTCACGACTGCGAGCCTGCGAGTAGTCCGAGAAACTTTTAGGAATACAGAAAGACGGACACGGCTTCTGTATTACAAAAGGATTTCTCGAAAAGTACCTCTAAAATGACGGCACTTTTAACAGCCTCCGTCCCCAAGGCTGCTTAAACGTATAACAGTTGGGCGGTAGCCTATGGCGGTTAATCGTCCTTTGGGATGATTTTTATATATAGTGGTTTATTAGCCTCTGTATGCCTATTGATTGCCGTTATGGTATTCGTTAGGCTTGTAGCCATTGGCATTAGAACCGTTAAACTGTTGTGTTTGACCTCCAAACTGATGCTGTGGATATGTGTTGTGCTCTCCCTCATTCTGTTTGGCATCTGCTTCTTGCTGGGAAGAAGGATTGCCAACAGACTGTCTGGAGTAGTTTTGCTGTGGGGAAATTACACCAGTAATAGCATCGGAAAGATTGCCATTAGTTCCGATCTTACCCACGCTTCCATTATCATTAGATGAAGCCGAATTTAGGGAAGAAGAAATATCAGCCGTAGAAGAATTTTCCTTGTTGTCAGTATCGGATATTCCATTGGCAGAATGCTCATCTTCCTTGTCCGACTTTGTATCATCCTCCGTTGTCGTAACAAATACTCTTGCTTGTGGAACTTCCGTATGGACGATTGCAGAGCCATCCGCATTGCGCTTCAATGAAAAGCCGTTCTTGACAAATCTTCCGTCCACATACCAACCAGAGAGTGAATGCAGGGTAATGATGCGGTTGTCTCCAACCTTTTGTGAAGAGGAAATGCCCACAGCCTCCATAGCTTGTAAAAGTTTGGGGACGGTCTTGCGGTCTTTATCCCAGAGTTTGGCAAGTTGGGTATTGTCAACCAGACATTGCCCACACAAGATTTCCACTTGTTGGGTTTTGCTGATAGAAACAAGTGTTGTTTCACGTTCAGCAAGAGAGGCAAGAGACATGAAGCATTCCATGCGGTCAATCTTGTATTTCTTGCAGCGAAGATACTCCATCTGTGCATCGGACAGTGTGAAGCAGTAATGTATCTTTTGTTTATCCATGTTCTGTGATTTTTGAATATTATAACCATAACTGGCAAGACTTTTTTTCTCAGTAAAGAGAAAATCATCTGTGCCATCCTCTCCTTGGGGAAATGTCCTCTGCGATAACATAGAGTTCGCCTTGCAACCTGTCATTGGAATGACTGCTTAATCGTGAAATGCATTCAATGCAAACAGACTGGGCAAGAAGTTTTCTTCTGCCGACAGTTGCTTCATCATTGATGCCCTTGTTGGCTCCGCATTGCTCGGCAAGTCCATTGAAAGCATCACGCATCCGAAAGTAGCCGTTGCCAGTATTGATGTAGCTCACGGCAAGTTCAGCGACATTTGCCAACTTGCTTCTATACTCCTCATGGGAAATATTATCCTTCATCATCGCCATGTCTATTTACAAAGTTCACTCATGTGCTTGGTCGCTGCAGCCTTAGTCTCTGCCTCGGACATACTGCGGTTCTGGCGCATCCAGTTCAAAAGCTCGGACTTCTCAAAGTAGATAATCTTGCCGTTGGGACGGAAGAACGGAAGTTCATGCTTGTGTGTCATCTTGTAGAGACTGCTCTTTGATATGCCCATGAATAAGGCTGCTTCCTCCAGTGTCAATACTTGCTTGGCATCACGGAGAAGGTTCTCCATTATCCCAATGCGATGCTCATGTGACTCTACCTTCAAAAGAAGAGTCTCGGTGTCGATAGTTTTGTTCATTATCCTGTAATTTAATTGTTTGTGATTCGTTGTGCTGCTTGTTTTGAAAGTGTAGTCCCCCAAGGCAGAGAGAAATCCCTGCCCGAAAAATGGGAACTACAAAAGTGAATTTAACTGGTTGTTATCCTGAAAAGTTCTGTTTACTTGTTATCTTGTATAAAAGTTATTCTGCGTGGATGGGTGTTGGTGGCTGCTGTCCGCTTTGTCCTCGGTATCTGCTTGTTCTCTTCACGCTGTTTGCGACCTCGAAAGGCTTTCTTCATATTGTCAACAGCCTTGACCTTTTCATGCGTCAACACATCTGCATAGATGGCGGTGGATTTGAGTGACTTGTGTCCCATCAGCTTCTTGGTAGTCTCAATGTTACCAGTAACCGTCTGCACCAAAATTCCGAATGTATGTCGGGCACAGTGAAAAGAGATATTCTTCTCAATGCCCACCTTTTTAGCTATCCTTTTAAGGGCTGCATCCACATTAGCCTTGGCAGGAAGGTGAAACACAAAATCATCATTGCCTTTGGGTGGCATCCATGACAAGGCGGTATTGCCGATTGGTACGGCATTGAGAGCCTTGGTTTTCTTTTGGATGATTACAAGCGTGTTTGTTTCCTCGTTCCTCTTGATGTCACTCCACCGCAGAGCCTTGATGTCGCTGATACGAAGTCCTGTTAGACAGGCAAAACCGAAAGCTCTCTGTGTCTCTGCAACTCCTGGACTTCTCTCATCTGAAGCCATGAACCTTTTCAGTTCATCTGGAGTGAGATACTGCTTATGTGATGTCTTTGGCTTGGGAAAGATGTCTGACTTCTCCAACTGGTAGAAAGGGTTAGCCTTCAACTTGCCGAACTTGACAGCCTTGTTGAACACCGTCACTATGCGCTGTTGAACATTGTGAAGGGAGCCTTCACACAAAGGTTTGGCTTCAACTCGTACATACTTCTGTGGTACATAGTCGTTCTTCAACCAAAGGAAGAAAGCCTTTAACCATTCCTTGTCGAACTTCCTCAGAGTGATGTGAGGTCTGCGCTTGTTGGCAAGGAACTCGCTCATTAGGTATTTCAGATACTTTGATTGGTCAACAATAGCCTTGGAATAGTCTGTGTTGTCGCTCATCCAGTCGATGTAAGTCTGGATCCAATCTAAGACTTCGGGAGACTCGTCATTGGGGATTTCCTTCACAATCATCAAGTGACCTACCTCTGGAATGGTCTCTGGATGAAGAATACGCTCTGCCCTTATCTGGTGAGCACGTTGCAATGTTTCTTCGTTCCTTGCTTTGATCTCTGCATCAACCCCTGGCAACAAATAGAGGGAAAGAAATTCAAACTTGCGCTTGCCACCATCGTAGATGTCAAGATACAAGCTTATGTTGTCGTTGGCAAGTGCCTTTTGTCTGATAGTTATTGTCATGTCTCTATATGTTTTCGTTGTCAATGATTTATGTGAACATACCGTCAATGAGGTTGATGGCTTCCTCCTTCTTCTTGTCCACGATTTTAGCATAGATTTCCGTGGTCTGAATGTTGGAATGTCCCATCAGCTTGCTTGTGGTAAAAAGGTCTGCACCGAGCGTGAGCATCATCGTTCCGAACGTGTGCCGTGAGCAATGGAATGAGATATGCTTCTCAATCCCTGCCGCTTCCGCCCATATGCGTAGAGCCCTGCCTATAACGGTCTGTGTGGTCGGAATGTCAAAGAAAGGAATATCATTTCCTCTTGGTTTCGGCAACCAACGCTTAGCCTCTTCCGAGAGAGGTATTATAACAGGCTTCTCCGTCTTTTGCATTTCCATGTCTATGTATTCGCCCTTTCCGTCAGCGGTCTTGAAGATGTGCATCGGCGCAAGACGGTACATGTCGCTTAATCGCAATCCTGTAAAACAAGCGAAGATGAAAGCCTCCTTGACCTCTGGACGGTAACTATCCGTAGCTATGAGGGTGCGAAGTTCCTCTATAGTAAGGTATTCTTTCTTGCCTTCCTTGGGTTGGATGCGCTCACGTGCATCAAGTTCCTTCATCGGATTGTTTCGGATAATGCCTTGGCGCACAGCGTTATTGAGAGCAGTGGAGAACATTCCGAGGTATCGGCTTGCCGTATTCTCACTGATAGGTCTTGGCTCGCCATACTTGATATGGGAATTTGGGAAGTTACGCAAGAATTTTACATAACCACGGCAGAACTCCGCATTGACCTCTTCAAGCGCAATGAAGCCTTTGTTTGTCTCGTCAAGATACTTCTCCACGGTGTGCAGCATTTCCACACGGCAATGGAGTGTTGACTTCTTGATGCCGACACCACCTTCACAATACTTCTTTATCCAAGTAGTGAGAAGCATTGAACCTTGCTTGACGGTTTCCCAGTCCTGTATGCCATGACCATGCAGGGCTTTGATGCGCTCTGCCTTGATGCGTTCTGCAATCGCCATAGTCTGCTTGTTCTGTTCCTTGCAGACGGGATTGATTTCGGGGACGAGATAGAGTTTGAGGTATTCATACTTTCTCACTCCCTTATAGTAGATGTCAAGATAGATGCTCTTGTTGCCATCTGCGAGCGACTTCAACCGAATTTTAATCGGCTCTTTCAGCTTTACTTGTTTCTTTGGTCTTGCCATGATGTATAAAGTGTTATTTTGTTTTTGTATTCTGCTGCATGAAGGGTCTTTCTCCCTCTTGTTGAAAGTTCATGTCAGATATGGTTTCCAATGCTGACATTTGCTTTTCTTTCTCTTCCCTTACTTCGGAAAACTGATGTAAAGATAAGAAAATAAACCGAGAAATGAGAAACAAAACGGAAACAAGAAACAGTCTTTTATGTCTTTTTAAGAGTGAGTTCCGCAAACATCGGAAAATTCAAATTGTCGCTTAATACACTGATACTTAGTATGTTTGCTTTCCTTTGCTTTCTTGTCTTTTCAAACACATTTCGTAGGACTAAGATATTTTTCACATCCTGCTCCTCGTTGTTCATCGCAATGTACACGCTGATGGCACCGACAACGGCAACCACACCTGCGATGGCATAGCAGAGCTTCACAACGATGGGGACGTACTTGGCGATTTCCTCCGTAACGGTGGAAAGGGCGGTCGTACCGGCCTCATAGTTACCGGCGGTGTTCTGCGCGAGGCAGACGGCCGAGCAGGCGATTGCCATGAACGCGAACATCTGCATGCGACGTGAAGTGGCGAACTTCCTGACAGCGTTTTTTAGTTTCTGTAATTTGATCATCTTTTTGTTAAATGTTTGTTTTGTTGTTCACTGTATATCTCATCTGCGCATTTGAGAGTCTTTTCATATCTGATAACCGAACAGGGCGGGCATGAAGATGGAGGCACTGATGATGAAAAGGATAGCCCCGACCACCATGATTATCTCTTTCTTTATCCCTTCCTCGCCGACATTCATCTTGATGTATATCTGCAGGCTCGCTATTACGGCTACAATCCCGGCAATGGCATAGGACAGATAGACGACATAGAGAAGCATGGTGATTACAAAGTCGTGCGCCTTGGCAAGACCGTCCGCGCCCCAACTGTAGTCCACACCGCCGCATTTTGCCATTGCCGCCTGACAGCAGCACAAGCCGATAGAGGCAAGCGATATACGTATCGGATTAGAGTGTCTCACGGGTCTCGGTTATTTTTGTCTTGCGGAATACATCAGTAGGATTCTGACGATTCTGCATCATCCATTCTGTCAGGTCCGGCTCAAGCATGCCCCCCTCGCTTTGGACATCGGCATCTTCCATTTGACTTTTCATCCCGTCATACTTGTCAGGTTGGGATTCCGGAGCTGATTCCACATTCTCCTGTGTATCACTTACGGTATCACCAAAAGAAAAACCGCCGTCAACTTCCCGGACGGGAGTGGCGACAACTTCATCAGACATGGACTCAATATCAAACACTTCTTCAGTATTCTGATTCTCATTCCTTTTACCGTACAGGTCTTTGCTGATATTATAGCCGTAATAGATGATATAGGCTATTGTTAGAACTATGACGAAAATTGCGTAAGGTGTCATTTTACTTTGCGGTTTTGAGTTTTAACTGGCTGCAAAGTAACATCTAAAAAAGTAGGGCAGGAAATAATCAGAGTATAAAATATGACTGCTTAAGCATAATTATTATACTAATATATAATCATACTTAAAATAAGACTTAAACTGGTAATTTAGGGAAGTCCTTTCAATTTTATCTGCCACTCTCATGCACTCATGTTTGTTAATAAATTATATAAATATGGCAATACATTCGTTTTATTGCCATATTTATATTACCTTTGCACAGAAAAAATAGGAGGGCTTATGACAGGAATCAACTGCATACTCGATTACGCAAAATATCATGGCTCGATAACAGCCAAAGATATAACATCTGAATATGGCATGAAATTAACGACAGCCAGACAGCACCTGAGCAGATTGTCATCTAATGGCAACCTTGTCAGGATAGGATACGGTGTATATGCATTAAGAGACTCCAGCGAGGAATTTCCGATGCAGACCACGCCGGAGGCTGATGCCATTTATAATGAGCTTCACGCATTGCTGCCCCTTGCTGACTTCTGCACATATCCAGGTTGTGTATATGAACCGTTGCAGCATCACCTTTCTATAAATCATGCCACATATGTGGAGACAAACCGGGATACGGTCGAGTCTGTATTCTCAATATTAAAGGATAAATATGACAATGTGTATCTGCAGCCGGATATGGATTTCACAAGAAAATACATTGACTTGCGTAAAGACTGCATTATCATCAAGCCTTTGGTTACAGAGGCTCCGGTATCCACTGTAAATGGAATACCTGTTCCTACATTGGAAAAACTGCTGGTGGATATACTCAAGGACCCGGATTTGGAATACTTGCGTGGCATGGAGTATCAATATATGCTTGAAACAGCACTCAAACAATACCGTATGTCCATCTCCAAACTGTTCAGATATGCAAGAAGACGTGGGGTATATGACAAAATAAAATCGCAAATAGACACTATATCAAACTCTTATAATGATTAACAAGGAATGTTTTACAACGGAATGGATTTCAGCCAAATCTAAGGAATTTGGTTATCCGGACCGGAATATTATTGAAAAAGTTATCCGTGCTTTCTCGCTACTTGATATGCTGGCGGCATCCGGATGTCCGTTCCACTTCAAAGGAGGCTCATGCCTGATGCTGCTTCTTACTGACCAGCCATACCGTCTGTCAATAGACATCGACATCATCTGTCCTCCGGGAACAGATATAGAACGTTATCTGGAAAAATTTGAAGAGTATGGGTTTATCAAATATGAATCGGTAGAACGCATACAGCGTGGCACGGACATTCCCAAAAGCCATTCCAAGTTCTTCTATAACATAGCATTTCTTGCAGACAGCCAGCGAAGCAGTCATATTCTTCTGGATGTGCTCAATGAGGATTGTCACTACTGCGAGGCTTCCCGCGTGCCTATCTCAAGTCCATTCATTAAAATGGATGGAGAGGCCGGGAACGTGATGGTTCCATCCATAGGGGATATTCTTGGGGATAAACTGACGGCATTTGCACCGAATACCACAGGAATACCTTATTTCAAAGGTGACAACGATTGCAGTCTGGAAATAATCAAACAGCTGTATGATGTAGGACGGCTGTTCGATAAAATTTCAGATCTTGATGTGGCATCCCGCTCTTTCAGCCGTATAGTAGAAGTGGAATTGTCATATCGCAGGCTGGATAATAATCCTGCGCTTGTGTTTGAGGACATCAGACAGACCGCATTGTGCCTTGCTACAAGAGGCAAGGAAGGCATTGGTAATTTTGATATGCTTCTCAGCGGTGTGGGTAAAATCAAGTCTTTCATGTTCCGCTCGAACTATTCTCTTGAAAAGGCAATCGTAGATGCTGCAAAGGCTGCATATGTTGCGACTGCCATTGAAAGACGAGTGCTTCAACCGGCTAAGTATTCTGGTGACCCCAACTCTGTTGCCGGGTTGGAAATACCTTCTGTTCTGACAACCAGACTGAACAAATTGAAAAGGTCATTACCGGAGGCTTATTTCTACTGGGTACAGGCAGGATTGATTATGTCATAACGATTATATAAATATGGCAATAAATAGTAATTATTGCCATATTTATATAAAATAATTTTTGAGTTTTGCACATAAATCATTTTCTGTATTTTGAAAAACATCTCAACATAAACCTTTGTTAATTCAAAAAAACAGTACCTTTGCAGTATTAAAAGTGCCGGTATTGACTTTAAGGCTCAATGCCAACACTATAAAATGGGAAAAAGAGGTCGTACATTTCGCTGTACGACCTCGTTCCTTCATTGGCGGTATTTTGTACCGTTATCACCAATGCTGATAATGGTACAAAATGAATGAAAAATAACTGATATTCAGAATGTAAGTATGTCGATTGTTTATGGACAATAAGGCTTCTTGCGAAGATAGTCATTCAAATCCTTATATCCTTTATACACATCAGACACATCAAATACTCCGTCACGGACTTCTCCGAGCATATCAACTGCCCGCCTCCCAGCATCGTCATTATCCAGACAGCAGGTGACAGTCTGATAATGCTCCAGCCATGACATCGCACGTCTAAGGTTGCTGACGGAATTGAGGACAATGAAATCCATCGACCCTGTTATTCCGAGCATATCGCCACGCTTGTTGAAAGTGAGATAGGACAGAAAGTCCATGAAACCCTCAAACACCGTCACATCAACATTGCTTTTGTCCTGGCGGATTAAGGATATGTCTTTCGGTCCAATGCATCCCTTGAATGATATATTGCGGGCCTCGTAACCGTGCCGTACATTCTCGAAGCCTAAGGCATAGTAATGTCTGGCACCGAATGTATAATGTAATTCCACACAGTACCTTGCCGCTATCTCCAGGTCAATACATCGGGTTGCCAGGTAAGACAACAACGGTGGCTGTTCCAGCCGCAACAGCCTTATATCCCGGAATGGGGCATACGGATTCTCCCTGACCGTTTGCTTGACAACTTGTGTACAATGCCGAGAGGACACCCCTTCATAGGAGTGTATGCGCCTTATCACCTCTACTATATCTGTCGTGCCATAAATCAGCTTGCCCAAATCTATTATGTCTCCACTTTCCATCGTGGCGAGGTCATACCACCGGTTCTTCCGCTTGCTTACTTTGAATGACGGGTGAATGTCCGACCTGTATGGCGCGTGGTACAGGGCATAGTCGGCATAATTACGTACCGGCTTGACACCTATCCGTGCAAGGAATGATAGGATCGGCATCGCCTTTATTTCTGCAAAATCATATCGCATACCTTACTCCTTGATCTTGTTTATGAAATCCGGATGATACGAGTACCGCTTGTCCTGCTTTGTGAGGACTCCTACATTGGTCAGCAGCTTGATAAGAGCGACAAAACTGGTTCGCGCACGTTTGTAACCCAACAATCCGTATTCCTGTTTGAGCAGTTCCAGCAACTCACCGTATGCCAGTGCTTTCCCGTCCTTGAACACTGCGTCAAGTGCCTTACGGTGCATGGTGGCCGTAATGGAGTCCAATGACAGTTTCTCCTGTTCCGCAGAATCAAAGTCCTTGACTGTCTCCGGAAGACCGTCCTTGCCAATCTGAAAGGCGAAGCTGTCAAACTCCTTTTCACGGGTAATCATCGGCCTTACCTCACTGATGCCGGGAGCATACGCGTTCTTCACGACTTTCAGCACGGTCTCGGCCTTGTTGTTAAGTTCGGTTCCGATATGTCCACGGGTATTGTCATCAGACTTGTTCAGATGCAGGACGGTATGTATATGTATGTTGTACACATTCGTCCATCTCATCAAATCGTTGATGATGTCCACGGATTCGCCGGAAGAATTGATGTCACTGATTAAATCACGGATACCGTCAATGACAACAAAGCCGATAGACGGTTCGTCTTCCAACGCCATGTCGATGATGTTGCGGCGTTCGCAGGGGGTGAACTCGCGGAGCATCAGGAAGTCAAGGTGCCGGGTATCGTGGTCTGTAGGCAGTCCTGACAGGCGCAGAATCCTGTCAAGCACCTTGTGGCAGTGGACACGGCTCTGTTCCGTGTCTACATACAGCACCTTGTTCTTGCCATCCGGCAGTTTGGCGCGGTAGTTCAACACTTTTTTGCCGGACAGTAATGCCGCCACTATCGCACATACATTGAATGTCTTGCGCGATTTGGGCTTGCCGACGGATGCACTGAAGTTCCCGACTGTCGCAATCGTTATCTCATCCACCGTAAGTATTTCCGGAGGATAGACGAAATGGTCGGTCGCACGGATGCGGATATGCTCAAGGAAACTCCTGAACTTCTCCTGGGCAATCTTTTCTTCCGGTGTCAGTTCCCTGTTCTTCGCATACACGCGCTCGTAAGGTATCTGGGATTCTTTCATTTCGTTATTCCCTTTCTTTTCTTAGGTTTATCCTCTGTTTTCTCCATCGTGGCAGCCATCGCCTGACGTTCAAGTGCTTTTCTTGAATACACCGGATTTGTACGGAGCAGCTCGTCCAAGTCCTTACGGTCAATATAGATGACACGTCCGTTGGGCTTGTAGTGCGTGATGCCGCGGCTTGCCGTCATTTTGTAGAGCAGGCTTTTGGACGCACCGATATATTCTGCGGCTTCATCAAGGGTGAGCATCTCCTTGAACATATACAGTTTTTCCTCGATTTCCTTGACGTGCTCAAGGATACGTCCCATATCGCCATAACGGTCGATGAACTCTCCGATAATCCGGATGCGTCTTACCGCGTCATCAAGGGTCTCGCCACCCATCTTGGCAAGAAGGCGGGTAATATCCTCCACCTTCTGCATGGTTTCCATAAATTCTGATGCCATAGTCTTACTGTTTTAGATGTACATTTCCGGCATAGGATGTTCGGTTTCCTGCTCCGGGATAGTCTTGTTGTTCTCCGTAAATTCCGCTTCCGGTTGCGCATCCGGTCTCAGCCATTTGTCCAACTCCGTCTTCTGGAAGTATATTTTTCCGTTGGTGGGACGGGTGTGGGGTATGTTGTGCTTTCTGACCATACGGTACAGATGGCCGGTTGTGACACCAAGATACATGGCCGCCTCGTCGGTAGTCAGTACGGTTTTCGTATGGAAAAGCATGGATATGATCTTGTCTATACGGGACAGGACCATATCAAGCTTGTATGAGCAGCGTTCCGCCCATTGCTTCTCCGCAGGCTGTTGTTTCTCGTTCATTTTTACTTTTGATTAAATGGTTAATACATGGAGTTCATGACCTCCGCTTCTGAAAGCTTTCGCAGGCAAAGTAACAATGAAAAACGCAGGAAACAGCCAAAACGGTGTGATAGTTACGTGCTGTCACAAAACTATCACATTGAAGCACAGATTATTACTGTTTTATCACGTTTTTCGCACATAGATGGGCGATGAGCAGGTCAATATCGGTCATGCATGCGGTGTGCCTGCCTCCCTTCATGCGGGATAAGGTTGAACTGTAATTCGAGGATGTCACCGTCTTGTTTGTCCGGTTACTGAGTATGGAGTCACTGTCAGCAAGGGGTGTCTGCCATCTTCCGGTGATGAAGGTGGCAATGCTCAGGGAATCGAACAGGTAGCAGATACCCTGAAGGTCATTGGCGCGGAGAGGCTCCTTTAGCGTGCAAAGCAGCAGATTTTTGAGTTCATCCTCGGAAATTTCTGTTTTGAACAGTTGGGCTTTGTTTACACAATCGGTTATCACCGGCCAGTCTTCATCCGTCAGTGTGCAACCGAGAGGGTTCAGTATGACCGGCTCTCCATTCTCGCGGATGGAGCTTTCCGAATATATCAGATTGGTTATGTTCTCAATATCCGTGTCACTGAGGACAGGAGCCTTGAAATAGATTGCCACCAGATCATGGCGTTCCGTCAGGAGCAGGCGGACGGTGCAAAGAGCCTCGCTATGGATATTCTTTCCGATTACCGTGGTTGACCGACCAAAATGATGTCTGGCGATAAATTGAAGCGCGAAAACCCGAAGTGTCATACGGTTGGATGTGACTTGGGTAAGATAGTCACGGTGAGCCTCGCGTAACAGCTCACTGAGATACTCAGGAGCGGAAATGTCCAAGACCTGAGCCTCGAAGTTTCTCCTTTGAAAAAAAAGTGATAAACTTCTGTACTGATTGTTTAATTGTCATCTGGAAGTATTTTATTGATTTATAACCATTAAAAAAACCGCTCCATAGTGAAGCGGTGGGATATAGACTTTCAATCCGCATCGTGTCTGGCGGATTGACCTGGTGTCTGACTTTATCTGCTGTCAGAAATTGCTTTATTGTGTTTATACTGAATAATGAAATGTGTTCGATACTGGTATGCTTTTGCTAATAATTGACCTTGTCTGTATTCACAACCATAGGATAGTCTATATTATATATACACCAACCGACTGACCAAAACCAAACTATTCAAAAACGCTGTCGAGCAGAGATACCACAGCGTCTTTCTTGGCATTAATAATCCTGGCATATCTTTGGGTATGCCGGATGTTGGCATGTCCCAACAACTGGCTGGTGGTATATATGTCTATCCCGGCCGTAAGACAGAGCGTGGCGAACGTATGCCTTGCACAATGAAAGGATATTGGCTTGCTGATACCTGCACTTTCCATCCAGTCTTTGATGTGGTGCCTTTGCCATTGATTGAACTTGGAGAAAATGCGTTCCTCATCACTGGCGGCTCCACGTTCCGGAAGCCATTTGCGTGCGTTCATATTCAGAGGCAGGTATATAGGAGTCTTGGTCTTGAACTGGATTATTTCAACCTGCCAGTCATTACCATTCTTGGTGAGATGCTTCCATTGCAGGCCTGCAATGTCGGATATTCTTAACCCGCAGAAACACGAGAACAGGAAAGCTTCTTTTAACGGTGCTGAAGGACATGGAGTCTCAATCAGCTTTTGAACCTCAGAGACAGTGAGGTATTCACGTTTATGCTCCCTTCCTCTGGCAATGTTTTCTTTGACACCCCGGAATGGATTATACCCGATGACGTTCTCACGGACGGCATAGTTCAGCGCGGCGCGAAGAGTTGTGAGATAGGTGAACGCTGTACTGCGGTTCAGCATCTCATTGCTCCGGCTTGACTTGACGGACAGCAGATGCTCGAAAAAGCGTCTGATAAAATCCTTGTCCGTATCTTCTACCGTGATTGTCGGGCTAAAGGTGTTCAGTTCTTCTATGACACGTTTTACACCTGAACCTATCTTGGTTCCGCGCCGTGCCACATCTGCCTCGTATTGCTCCATCCATTCCACAAGAAGCATCCTGGCCTTTCTGGATTTGTCTGTGATTCCGGCAATGCGGTTGGTCATGTCGTAAATCATCTCGTCCTTGATAGCGTTGGCTTGCGCAAGGATATTGGCATTTTCAATCACTGAAGCCGGATCTTTTGCCGGGCTGAGATATAGTTTGAGGAACTTGTAGCTTCGTTTTCCGTTTTGGTATATGTCAAGGTAGAGGGACTTGCGCCCGTCTTTCAGCACCTGCTCCCTGAGCCGGACAGGTTCTTTTGCCTTTATGAGTTTCTTCGGTCGTGCCATAGCTATGATTTATTGAACAGGTTATCTATTTTATATGCGGCCTCTATTTTCTTCTTGTCGATGATCTTTCCGTAGATTTGTGTGACATTGACATTGGAATGTCCCATCAACTGGCTTGTGGTATAAATATCAGAGCCAAGTGTGAGGGTCAAGGTTGCAAAAGTGTGCCGGGCTACATGGAAAGTCACATGCTTGGTGATTCCTGCTGCAGCCGTCCAATCTTTCAATGCCTTTGTGATAGCGACATCACTGCAAAGATTAAATACATAATCCGTGTCCAGCCCTCTTTGAGCCGGGAGATAGGATGCAGCCGGTTTGCTTAACGGGAAATACACTACAGTACCCGTCTTTTTCTGAGTAAACTCAATGTTGAGTTTGTTACCTTCGGGTATAACATTCTTCCATAGTAAGCCACGGACATCACTGATGCGTAGTCCACAAAAGCAAGAAAAAAGGAACGCGTTTTTTACAGCCTCACGCTTGCATGGAGTCTCTGCCAGCCTCTTTACCTCATCAATCGTCAGGTATTCCCGTTTCATTTCCTCCCGTCCACCGATGGATGACCAGTTGAATGATGTGACCGGATTACGGGATAGTATCTGCATATCAACCGCCACATTCAATGCACTGCGTATGGTCTCACAATGCTTACTGATTGTTCTTCTCGATAGTTGCTTTTCCCCTTTCTTAAATCGTACTCCTTCAAGAAAACCGATAAATCCTTCTATGAAATCCCGGCTTACATCACAAAGACGGACTTTGCGATTGTATTTCTCAAGATACATGGTTGCGGATTTGACGGATTTGAGGACGCTGTCTTTGCCTAACCGGTATCTCATGTCCCGGTATTCTTCGAGCCATTCAATCAAGGAAATCTTTGCCTTCTCATTGAGAGCAACCTCCGGCTTCTTATTGGCAATGTCAAGTATGCGCTGCGCCTTGATTGCATTTGCAGCCTGCATGGTGTGTTCGTTCTTTGCTCTCGCTTCCGCCGAGACTTCGGGGACAAGAAACAACTTCAGGAACTCGTATTTGCGAACTCCATTAATATATATGTCGAGGTAAATCGACTTGTTGCCGTTTTTCAGTTCCTTGAACCTTATCCGGACAGGAACCGACTCAGACTTTTTTGTTCTTGCCATAGGAGAGTGTTTTTTTGTTAGTGCAAAAGTAACAAAAAATCCCCAGATAGCCTAACAAAAAAGTAACAAAGAAGTAACAAATAATATGCAAAATGATGCAAATCAAGAACTGTGCAAATTAAGATGTTTTCTTTCTTAATTTACATATAGTATTTATTACCAATGCTTTATTAATTTATATTATATGTGCCTTCCCGTGATATTTACATATACAAAGAGGGTGTGGCAAAGTGACGGAGGAGTCTGTCTCAAAAGTCAATAAAAATCAGAATATCTCTGACAA
>JAMPEL010000041.1 GCA_023665185.1 Roseburia sp. | reverse complement strand
CAAAAATGGATTTTGAAGCCGAAAAAAGACAATTTTAAGACAAAATTCTCATAACTCGCTGATTATCAATACTTCCTATTTTGACTCTAACCACGCGTTTTTTGCTTAAAACTGCATACTTTTACGAAAAATGTATTCGATTGATTATCAAACATTTATCAATAAAGTGTCCAAAAATCAAGCACCAACTCAAGGTCGATAGCCGCCAAGAATGTTAAAATCCACCTTCCATCCACAGTGACATAATGTCAGAACACCTCTTGTCCGCACACTCTTGTCCAGCAATATATGCGGCAGAATGATTCGGGACTGAAACTTCCGTTTATAAAGCACGTACAAGCGACACAAGGGATACGCTTTGTGTAGAGACGCTGCAATGTATCTGATAAGGGGGCTATGCATACAGTGTGCCATATCACTTGAAATGCCGGATGAACCGAACTTATATGGCATATACCCTCGGACATAATCCTTCGGAATATAATATATAAATAGGTGTGGCACTACGGAGTATACTGCGTATTTTGCGATATACAAAATACGAAATCATAATAACCAGGCATTTTATCATACCAAAAATTCCCATAATCTTTAATCATTGTATTTCTTTTTTCCAAAACAAAATAAAATGTTTATATTTGAAGGCGAAAAGGAGGTATCTATGAAAGAGATTCTGACAAGTACAATATTATCAGCTACGGTTTGCGCTGTTGCTGTAGCGGGTAATGGAGATATGAAGGCAAATGGCGAATGTGAAGGCAGATGTATGGCAGTAGGAGTTGAGGATTCTACACTGTTGCAGTCTGCAAAGACCTCTGTACACCCTTCACTTGTTATAGAGCGTGATGCAATTGGCGAAATGCTGAGGAACTTGCAGTTCAAAGAGGCAGACTCCGCATTGGGCAAGAACATCGATGCGGCAAAGCGCAAGCGTCAATCTACGGAGGAACTGGAAAACCGTAGGAAGAAGTGTGAGCAGGGTATGCAATATCTGAAAGGCACGGACAAGGTGCTGATTGTTGACAGTATGGTCGTAAACAAGGAGCGATTTTTGTCCGCCTACCGTTTCTCACCGGAATTGGGACGCATCAAGCTTTCTGCCGATGGAGAGACGACCATTTATGAGACAGAGCGCGGAACTAAACAATATGGCGCAACACGTGTTCAGGAAGACAGTGTGAGCCGTTTGCAGCTGGTGTCATATATAAAGGAAGAGGACGGTTTTTCCGTGCCGGAGAAATTGGATGGAATCGATTTCGATTGCGATGTGAATTATCCGTTCATGACTACAGACGGTGTGACACTGTATTTTGCCGCAAGAGCTGAGAACGGGCTTGGGAACTACGATTTGTATGTGACACGCTACGATTCGGACGGTGACAGGTTTTACCGCCCTGAGAATATGGGATTCCCATACAACTCGTATGCGAATGACTATATGATGGTCATCGATGAGAGCCGTAATATCGGATGGTTTGCCTCCGACCGCTACCAGCCTGATGGCAAAGTCTGCATCTATACGTTCATTCCAAACAAGTCACGCCGTGCGTTTGATTATGAGAATGACGACAGCAATGAGATAATCACTGCTGCCAGCCTGCGTTCTGTCAAGTCGATGTGGAACGATGAGAACAGGCAGGAACGCATTGAGGTGAAGCAAAAGATTTCGCTTGCGATGACTACCAATGCGTTGTTTTCCGTCCATGACTTCGACTTTATGATAAACGACATCTACACATACACTACCCTTGACGATTTCCGATCGGCCGAGGCAAGAAAGGAATGTGAGGCATGGATGAAATATCAAAAGGAACTGGAAGAGAAAAGCAGCGAGCTTGAAGGCTTGCGTGCTGTCTATGCCGATGCCAACAGTCAGAAACGGAACGAGATGCGTACCCGCATTCTTGACCTTGAAAGCCGCGTCGAAGAGTTGGCGCATAAAGTCAGGAAGTCGGAAAAAAACGCGCGCAACATTGAGCTGAGAGCCTCGGGGAAAATCTGATTCTTACAGGTACAGTCTTCTCCGGAAGGACTCCGGCACCATTATACAGCAGTAATATTTCAAAACTTACAAACCATAGTTTTCATGAAACAATTCCCTTCATCGGAACTGATAATAAATGCGGATGGAAGTATATTCCATCTGCATGTCAAGCCGGAACAGCTTGCGGATAAAATTATTTTGTGTGGAGACCCGGACAGAGTGACCACAATCGCGGCGCATTTCGACAGTAAGGAATGTGACATCCAGAGCCGTGAGTTTCATACAATAACAGGCACATACAAAGGCAAACGCATAAGTGTGGTGTCTACCGGTATCGGATGTGACAACTGCGACATTGTTATCAATGAGCTTGACGCGCTGAAAAACATAGATTTCGAGACACGTACAGAGAAAAGTAGGCTGACGAGCCTTGAGATTGTGCGGATTGGAACTTGCGGCGGACTTCAGCCCAACACTCCGGTCGGCACGTTTATTTGCTCCGAAAAGTCGGTGGGATTTGACGGTTTGCTTAATTTCTATGCCGGACGCAATGAAGTATGTGATCTGGATTTTGAGAAAAAATTTACAGAGCATCTGAATTGGAATCCTCAGCTTGGAGCACCATACGTGATAGACAACAGCAGTGAGTTGCTGCAAAGAATCTATCAGCCGGAGCTTGGCATGGTAAAAGGAGTGACGATTGCCTGCGGAGGTTTCTTCGGTCCTCAGGGACGTGAGCTGAGAATACCTCTTGCCGACCCTTTGCAGAATGAGAAGATTGAGTCTTTTGAATATAAGGGATACCGTATAACCAATTTCGAGATGGAAAGCTCTGCCATAGCCGGTTTGAGCGCGTTGCTGGGTCATCGCGCCATGACTGTATGTATGGTGATTGCCAATCGTCTGGCGAAAAATGTAAATACGGGCTATAAAAACAGCATCGACGACTTAATAAGAATTGTTCTCGACAAGATTTGATTCGGACAAAGGCTGACATGCTTTTGTCTTATACTTGGACGCACTATTGGGCTTGACGCAAAAGACGCGGCAGTGTGTCTGAGAACAGAATCTTTGTGCCGACAGTCGAATTTATTCACATTAAAAACATATCTAATGAAAAAATTATTCTCGGTTGCGATATTCGCACTCGCAATGAATGCTTCGTATGCACAGACCGCACGCGAAGAAATACATGAAAACATACATCTTTCGGCAAGCAATTATCTTGCATATATTGCACCAGACAAACCATTGACGAAGACTCCAAAGGGATATGAGCCTTTTTACATGAGCCATTATGGAAGACATGGCTCACGATGGTTGCTTGGAGACAATGATTACTCCTCGGTCATCAATGTTCTGAAGAAAGCTGACAAAGCCGGTAAGCTGACGCAACTGGGCAAGGAGACTCTTGACAAACTGGAGAAGTTCTATCCTACCACAATTCAGCGTCTTGGCGACCTCACGACTGTGGGAGAACGTCAGCATCATGGCATCGGCAAGCGTATGACAGAGCATTTCCCGGAAATATTCAAGGGCAAAGATGTGGAGGTAGACGCAAGGAGCACGGTGGTCATCCGCTGCATTCTGAGTATGATGGCTGAGTGTGAGGAACTTGCCGCTTTCAATCCGAATATTCATTTCCGCAATGATGTCAGCGAGTCATTGCAATACTATCTTAACCAGCCCTGGAGCGGTCCTGTACGCGAAGAGGGTAAGAAAGGTTGGGACATACGCAACGAATATAAGAAAAAGCTCACCCATCCGGAAAGACTGTGCGGTTCGTTATTCACAGACAGCCAATACGCGGCAGACAGCATCAATGCCAAGTCGTTCATGCGCCACTTGTTTGATATAGCGGCAAATATGCAGAGCCACGACACTGACATCGACCTTTATCCGTTGTTTACGGAAGAGGAATGTTACGACCAGTGGCGCATACGCAATATCGACTGGTATATCGGATATGGCGCATCCCCTATTACAAACAGCGTCATGCCGTTCAGTCAGGCAAACTTGTTGCGCAACTTTATCGAGACAGCAGATACCATTGTGGGCAAGAAGGGATACAACGGTGCCACATTGCGTTTTGGTCATGAGGTGTGTGTGATGCCATTGGTTTGTCTGATGGAACTTGACAGTTGCGCGCGCAAGGTAGACGACCTTGACCGTCTTGACGAGCAATGGGTGAACTACCGCATATTCCCTATGGCGGCGAACATACAGCTGGTGTTTTATAGACCTAAAAAGGGAAACGGGGACATTCTCGTAAAAGCATTGCTCAATGAGAAAGAAACCACGATGCCTGTAAAGACAGATAACTACCCATATTACAAATGGGCTGATTTGAGAAATTTCTATTTGAACAAACTAAAAACAATAGAGTAACGCATGAATAAGAAACTATTACTATCCGGGCTTCTTGCAACTGTGATGACTGTTAGTTTTGCCCAGGAAGAATATAACGTGTCGGGAACATTGACAGACAAAGACTACTCTGGCAAGCTCTACATGTACGACATGTTCGGAGACAGGGGAAGTGCCGCCATTGACTCGACAGAAGTGAAGAACGGCGAGTTCACGTTCAAAGGAACATCTGACGACAAGAAAATGGCTATGCTCGTACAGCCTTCGCTTGGCGGTGTGGGATTTCTCGTTCTTGAATCAGGGAATATCGGTTTCAAGCAGGTGGCTTCGGAACTGGAACTAAGCGGAACACCGTTGAATGAGGATTTAAGCCGATATGTAAAAATGATTTATGGCAGCGAAAAAGACAATGCCGCCATGATGGAGGCAATGAAAAAAGTTGCGGGCATGATTATTGCCGAACACAGCGATGACATTCTCGGAGTGTTCGCTTTGTCGAGTGTCACTTCAATGGGTGTTGATGCGGAATATATTTTGTCACTGCTCGACAAATGTGGCAGTAATGTAAAGGAGCATAAGTTTATAAAGTCAAACAAGAGCGGATGGGAAGCCTCGGCAAAAACTTCCGCAGGCAAGATGTTTACGGATTTCACGGTTGAATATAATGGGAAAAAGACCTCTCTTTCCGATTATGTGGGTAAAGGAAAATACGTGCTTGTAGACTTTTGGGCAAGCTGGTGCGGTCCTTGCCGTCGTGAGATTCCTAATATCGCGGCACTTTACTCCAAATACAAGAAAAAAGGACTTGAAGTGTTGGGAGTTGCCACATGGGACAAACCGGAAGATACTCAGAAGGCTATCAAACAGCTTAATGTGACTTGGCCGCAGATTATAAACGCACAGCGCATCGGTTCTGACGCTTATGGCATCACCGGTATTCCGCAGATTATACTTTTTGCTCCTGACGGTAAGATTGTGGCACGCGACCTCCGTGGTGAGGAACTACAAGAAACAATAAAGCAGGTGATGGAAAAGTAATTATAGGAAGTAGTGATTGATTTATAATTATAAGGAATACGTCTGAGACGATGACATGGAATTGAAGAGTCCCTGAAAGTTGGAGCAAGACTTTCAGGGACTCTTTGATGTTTATTGACCCATAAATCCTAAACTTCTTCGTGGCTACAGAAGTTTAAAACGCAATGTCATGATTATATTCAGAGGGCGCAATTGCGAGGTAGAATATAGCCTTTTTGTCAGACTGATACAGAAATTCACTGCTGTACTTACGCACATGGTTGCCTATCTCCAACTTCCCGAGGTCACAATGTATGTATTTTCGTCTGTAGCATCTTTGGCATTGAGAGCATAAAGTACCCGTATGCAGGCTGTATCGATTACTACGCGCTGATTGTAGCCACGTTTCTCGCGGACAGGCGCACGTCCATTCTGTTTGGGCTGTGCCAACAAGACTCCGCACGCTGCGGCAAGAACATGTACGAGAACTATCACCCTTTTCATACTATTTCAATCTGAATGGTATAGTAACAATTGCCCTTTGGCGGACAGTCTTTCCCTTTATCTTGGCCGGCGTCCACTTCGGCATGGCCTTAACAACGCGGATGCACTCTGCATCGAAAGCGGCATGCACACTTTTGGGAACCTTTATCTCCGTAAGGCTACCATCGGTCTCTACAACGAACTCCACCTGTACAATACCACTGACCTTGTCCTTCTCAGCTTCTTCCGGATATTTTAGATTTCTTATCAAGAACTCCATCAACTTCTCCTCTCCACCAGCAAATGCCGCTTGTTGGTCTACTTGGTTCTGCTCATAGACAAGTGAATGTGAACTTTGTTTTTGAACGGTGTACTGCTTCTGCCCGGTCTGAGCATTACATGGGGAGCTACTTGCCGCCAACACAATTGCAGCAACGGTAATAATGTAATTCGCTTTCATAATAATAATTTTTTTTGTTATAGGTAAATAATTTATGTGCAAGAACACATCCTTATTCAATGATGTATATCTGCGCCATAAATATACACTATTATTTATAAACAAAAAAATAAAAGTATTTTTCTACATAAAAAGTTGTAATACAATAAATCTATATCATATAACGACTTTATATGATATAGTAGATACTATATCATATAAACAATATAGTATATTGAAAGCAGACAAGTCATTCCCCTGTTGGCATCATGAATAAAATGCGCAACAGGGGAATGACTTATATGATTTTATGATACCACAGGTGCGTTTTACTTTCGGGATAAAGCAAGACGCACCTGTGGTATTCCAGTATGTTCTCCGACTTCATAGTCCATTTATAGAACAAAACACCCGTTATTCTATAAACGGAATTTTGCCCGTTCCACACATTATTTCTTTCTCGGATTCTTGTTCCAATGATACACCAAATGCAGCATCACATAGTGAGGCAATGAGCGATACCATGTCTCTACACGTCCCCGAGGACTTACCTCATATTGGGTGTCGACAGTTGGTGAAGCAAGTCGAAGACTTCAAGGCGGGCAATCAGCTTGCCTTTCAACAAAGGCTGGCTCAGCGATGCGTTAAGAACCAAGTCATCGGCATTAAGCTCTGACGACCCATAGCCGCACCGTGAATACATATTGATGTCAGCCGAGACAGTTGTTTTCTGCACAGGAAGTGTGTGGCGTGCGTTTACACCATACTGGAAATCGACAGCATTGAGTGTGGCTAAATCGCGGATGCGTCCCTCGCTGTGCCGCCACATTATGTCGCCGGTGAGCCGCACGTTCAACGCTTCCTTATTATATTGTATATATGCCTCGTCGTGCAGCATGGTTGTATTGACCGCAATGACATCGCTTTCCGTCGCACCATCCAACAAGGAATAACCGAGCCAGTGCAAGTAACTGCCATGAACCTTATTCTCCAATGTCCAGCGTCTGTCGGCATCCAAATTGCAGAACAAACCGCTTTTCGCCTGTATGCACCAAGTTCCACTGACATTTTCCGGACGATAGGTGTAAACACCTGTCTCAGGATTAAATATGACAGACTGCGCCACGTCATTATGATGATAGCTGAGAATGGTGGAAGCATACCAGTTCTGTCTGGCACTTCGCATATCCTTGTATTCGCCAGTGAACCATGTCACGGCCGTCCACTTCTTCAAGTCGGGATTCCCGAGGCGGACAATGAGCGGTGTAGCATCGTCGCGAAAGTCGACAAAATTGATTAACGGCACATTCTTTGCGTCATGAAAAAGCCGCAGCTGTATTGGGCGAAAGTGGTCTTTCTTCATGAAAAGCTTGACTTCGAGTGATGGTTCAAAAAGCATCGTATTGTGCGTAATGACAGTATCCACCATTCCACGCTCATAGTGCAGCCTTTCGTGTGTAGGGGTGACACTGAGAAGCAAGTTGAGGAAGTCGGCAGTGTCCCCCCAGGGTATAGCCTCTGTGGCTTTCATCTTTTGCCGTTTTGTGTATCTCAGCGTGATGCCGCCTCTGTATGTATGCTCATCACTGAAATAAGAGTTGTTCGGATCGGTGATGGTTTGCAGCACATCCAGTTACGATACCGACAGCAACGTGTCGGGATGGTAGAGCCAATCGTGAGTACGTTTATGCGAATAAGCCGGGGCGAAGGTGACAAACATGTTGGAAGAGCTCAGCAGACCATATTGGAGAGGTACATTGATGTCGAGTCTGTGCGAGGTGTACTCCCCAGAGTTATACTGTTTGGCAACGGACGGGTGAACGAAGTTCTGTGTAACATAGCGGCCCGCACTCTGCCTCTCATCCGATGAGTAGTCGAACAGTGCCGAGAATGAGAGAAACTGCCCCAAACGTCCGGCATTCTTCATCTTTGGCTTGATGCCCGCATCGAAATGCGCTGCCCATGAGTCGCCATTGCCGAACCCGTCATTCTG
Organism: Roseburia sp.; assembly: GCA_023665185.1. Lineage (GTDB taxonomy): Bacteria > Bacteroidota > Bacteroidia > Bacteroidales > Bacteroidaceae > RGIG8745. The sequence goes on along the minus strand of JAMPEL010000041.1, from coordinate 18,869 downwards.
CTGCCGTATGGTCAGACTGTCCATAAACTGTTCGGTGGCAGAGCCCGAAGTGCCGGCCTGCGACTTGTAACTGACCTCCGCTTTCGCATTGAACAGAAACGATTCAGGTTTGATAAATTTGAATTCATTGCTCACCCTCAGATTCTTGTTCTTGTCTGTAGCTTTGGAGCGCATGACCGACAACGGATTTCCTTCCAGAAAAAGCTCGTTTCGCCGGCGCGTCTCGTTCTCGTTTGATGCCGAAGTGTAGTCGAAATGAAGATTGTTCTGCACATTCCTGTCCACTGACTGATAGTCGGCCTCGCCTGCCACGCTGTGAGTTGTCAGCAACGACTGCGGCATTGTGGCGGGAGTCCAGTGATCCGAGCTACCAACATGGCGGCTCTCGTTCACATTGTTGCCGTTTGCCAAAAGCGTGTACCGCCAACATTTGGTGAATCCGAGCAAGAACGCACGTCCCAGCCAGCGGTCTTCTGTGCCGCCTGCCGCCTCCACATTTGCCATATAGCCGATTTGGAACTCAGGTTTCAAATTCACGTCCATCACAAATTTCTTATCCTCCACTTTCGCATTCATAGCCCGGTTGAGGTCGGTATCCTGCTCATATACCTTGATGTCTTTCACCACATAGTATGGCAAGTTTTCAAGCATCACCTTCGTATTGCCTCCCATGAACGAGCGTGAGCCAAGTTGCAACTCATCAATCCGGCGGCCGTTTACAGAAATCACACCGTAATTGTCTATCGTCACACCCGGCATCTGGCGGATAAGATCGTCGAGCATAGAACCGTCGGGCAGTTTGAAGGCGGCCGCGTCATACACAATGGTATCGCCTTTCCAATACATCTTTACCCTTGTCGCCTTTATCTCCACCTCGTCCAAATCGATTTGCCGCACCCTGCGCAGTTCTATAGGATTATCAAGCAATACAGGACGCCGCTCATTCTCGCCTATCGACAAAAGCTGCCATCCGTCTTCGTAGCCGTCAAGTGTAGCCCTAATCAGATAGTTGCACGTCTTCCGTTCCGGCGAGAACGAGAACTCGGCATCCCTCACCGTTCCGTCCTCTCTCAACCGTTTTTTTACCGGAATGGACTCGATGACGACCGTGCTGTCGGCTGCCAGCAACGATATTTTTGCTTCGGGAAGCGGGATTTTAAGAAAAGCATCCTGAACATAGCCCAAAATGAAACTTTGAGCTGTCGCGTCCAAAGAAACGATTGTACACGACAGGATAATGGAGAATGCTCCCAATGTGGTTTTCTTCATGGTAGTTTTGTATAATAGAAACGTATTCTATTGCAAATATATACATTATTCCCCCCAAAAAAAAACAAGACAAATTTCAATCGACAGTTGTAATATAACCAACAAACCAATCACAGCTACGAAGGAATATGCAGCAAAACATCGGCAAAACACATAAAACGCTGACAAAATGATATGTTAAAACTCAATTCCGTAGAATCGCCTCAAATCGACCGCGCCTTGCCGCAGTTGCATTTGAGCGATTCTACGGAGGTTTTTCCAACTCGAATTTCAAGTGGAGAAATAGAACAATCCAGCAGACTAAAAGATATATAAATTCACTCCCAAACACACCTCTTCTACCCAAAACCGCACAAAAGTCCAAAATTGCAAGGTGCTGAAAATTTTATTGCAAGGCGCACCAATTTTTTGCGCAAGGCGCACAAAAATTATTTTCAAGGCGCACAAAATTTTCAAAGCTCGTTTTTCGGCCCAAAATCGGGCATTTTCCCGAACCACTTTCTCAAAAAGATGGCAACCGCCTTTTCCATGCCCCGAAAAACAAAAATGGATTTTGAACCCGAAAAAAGGCGGTTTTGTGTACAAATTCTCATAACTCGCTGATTATCAACACATCCTATTTTACCCTCAGCCCTTAGTTTTTGATCAAAAACTATGCCCTTTCGGGCAAAATAGTATCTATCTGATTATCTGACACTTAGCGCAAATCAAGGTGAAGTCGTATGCTTTCCAGGCCATGAGCCAATGTACCAATTGTTAAAATAAAGAGTCTCAGCCAACTGACAAAATGTCAATTGCCTTTCCTCGAAATATCCATTAGAAAACCTATATCGGGCATGTTCAAATAACGGATTCGGTTTTGAGCAGCCTTTTATTGTGCCGGCATCAGACACTCAAATCATGCACGGAAGTTTTTTCAACGACATCACAAGCGGTTTCAGATTTGGAGGCAAGCCATCTCCTTGTATTCTCCAAAACAAGCGCGGCAGTTTGTCTAAGATGCAGAAATACTGATTCTTTGCCCTGCCGACATGAGAATCACGAGATTTTTATGTACTTTTGCAGACCGTTACTCTGTTACGGACACCACCGTCACAGGGCGGTTTGTGTGCAATTGTCAAACCCGCAAAAACAAGGAAGATAAAATGGTAAATGAATTTCAAATAAGAATATTGCCTGAGCAGGCTGCCAACGAGCAAGAGATAAAGAAGTTTGTGGCAACGGATAAAGGCATTGACATGCGTACTATAAAGCATATACGCGTGTTGAAGAAAAGTATTGACGCAAGACAGAGAACAATATATGTCAATCTGAAAGTCAGGGTTTATGTGAATGAGGTGCCGGAAGACGATGCATTCGCGCATACGGAATACCGAAACGTAGAGGGCAGGCCGAAGGCGGTCGTGGTGGGAGCCGGACCGGGAGGACTGTTCGCCGCCTTGAAACTAATAGAGCTTGGAGTTTGCCCGATTGTCATAGAACGAGGAAAGGATGTTCACAGCCGGCGGATAGACATTGCGCGCATATCGAGAGAGCACAAGGTAGACAGTGAGTCGAATTACAGTTTTGGTGAGGGAGGTGCTGGTGCCTTCTCTGACGGTAAACTATATACACGAAGCAAAAAGCGCGGCAATGTGGAGAAAATCCTGAATGTGTTTTGCCAGCATGGAGCATCAACCTCCATTCTGAGCGATGCGCATCCGCACATCGGAACAGACAAGTTGCCGGGGGTGATTGAGAATATGAGAAAGACAATCATTGCCTGTGGAGGTGAAGTGCATTTTCAGACAAAGATGACAGGACTGCTCATTTCCGGCGGGAAAGTAGAGGGTGTGGAAGCCGAGCGTCTGGCAGACAATGGAGTCGCATATTCCGGGCAGTCCACGGTAAGATTCTACGGGCCTGTGATTCTCGCCACAGGACATTCCGCCCGCGACGTGTATTCGTGGCTCTATGAAAACGGAGTGGAGATTGAGGCAAAGAATATTGCTGTAGGTGTGCGTCTGGAACATCCTTCAGAACTGATAGACAAGATACAATATCATAACCGGAACGGAAGAGGCAACTATCTACCTGCCGCCGAATACTCGTTTGTGACACAAGTGGAAGGAAGAGGTGTGTATTCGTTCTGCATGTGTCCGGGAGGCACTGTTGTTCCTGCGGCAAGCGGTCCGCAGCAAATTGTGGTGAACGGCATGTCTGCCTCCTCCCGCAACTCACCGTGGAGCAACAGCGGAATGGTTGTGGAGCTGCATACCGAAGACCTTGCGGACGCGAAGATGGATTTCGACCGGGAGAAAATGGCAGAGGCAAGTAGCCTTCTGTATACCGGAAATGAGGGTAAAGAGACAGCGGGATTCCCTGCCACCGATTACCACAAGCATCCTCTTGCCATGATGTATTTTCAGCAATGGCTTGAACGCATCGCATGGATTCAGGGCAACCGCCGACAGACAGCGCCGGCGCAACGCATGAGCGATTTCGTAAACAAACGGTTGTCGTATGAGCTTCCGAACACGTCCTATACTCCCGGTCTTATCTCTACCCCTTTACATTTCTGGATACCGCCTTTCATCACTACCCGCCTGCGGCAGGGCTTCCTTAATTTCGGAAAGTCGTCGCACGGATTCCTCACCAACGAGGCTGTGATGATTGGTGTGGAAACCCGGACAAGCGCGCCGGTGCGTATAGTGCGCGATTCCGATACACTCCAGCATGTGAGCCTGCAAGGACTCTTCCCGTGTGGCGAGGGCGCGGGGTATGCGGGAGGCATTGTGTCGGCAGGCATAGACGGAGAGCGTTGTGCCGAGATGCTGGCACAATATATCGAAGCGTAAACAGTTTGGATTGAGGCATAAATAATTTGAGCCATAGTCGAAGTTAGATTCGGCTATGGCTCAAACAGTTCTCATACAATAAGGCTGAAAAGCCCTGCAAATGGAATCAAGGGCTTGTTCTGCGTATTCTTATGAATATTTTCTTGGATATTTTGTAAGAATGGATAATACAACGGCAAGTCCAAGTGCCATCGGATAATATAGATATGCAAGTATGCTGACCGGATTGACAGAGGCAAGACCTGCTGCTATCAGCATCTGTGCTCCATAGGGCAACAGACCTTGTGTGAAACAGGAGGAAGTGTCAAGCAAGCTGGCACTTTTGCGCTTGTCAATACCGAAACGGGTGGCAATATCATTCGCGATAGGTCCGGTGGCAATTATCGCCACAGTGTTGTTGGCAGTGCAGACATTCACCAAACAGACAAGGGCGGAAATACAAAACTCCGCACTGCGTTTGCCCGACACTCTTTTTGTGAGTCTGGAGATAATGAAATCTATGCCTCCATTATGGCGGATTACGGCAAGCATTCCTGCCGCAATGAGCGTCATGATGATAAGCTCGCTCATGCTTTCCATTCCGTCTGCTATCGTTGTAAACCATCCGAAAATACTGTAGCTGCCGTTAAGTATGCCGATAAATCCAGTGAGCAATACTCCAAGTACAAGCACAAGCAATACATTCAGTCCACACACTGCCGTAACAATGACAATAATGTACGGCAGAACTTTCACGATGTCTATGTCCGGAATATCTGTCGGCTTATTTATGTCCATACCTACAAGGAAATATACAAGAAGCATCACTGCGGCAACAGGAAAGACAATCCGGGAATTGACCTTAAATTTATCGCTCATCTTGCATTCCTGAGTTTGGGTGGCAATGATAGTCGTATCGCTTATAAATGACAGATTGTCTCCGAAATATGCGCCTCCGATAACTATTGCCACAATAAAAGGCAGATTGATACCTGCTTCCTGCGCAATGCCAACAGCCACAGGGGTCAAGGCTGCTATGGTACCGACTGAGGTTCCTATTGCCAGTGAGATGAAACACGCGGCAATAAATATTCCTGGCAGTAGCAAAGAATCAGGAAGTATATGTAAGGCAAGATTTACCGTCGCGTCCACTGCACCCATAGTTTTTGCAGAAGACGCAAACGCACCGGCAAGAATAAAAATCCAAATCATCAGCATCATATTCTTGCTGCCCGCACCTTTCGAGAATATCTCAATCCGCTTGTTTATACTACCTTTAGTTATGGCGACAGCATACAAGGACGACAGCATGAATGCCACAGTGATAGGCATTTTATAAAAGTCGTGCATGATGATGCTTGTAACAAGATAGATGCAAAGAAAGACAATAAGGGGAGACAATGCAAAGATTCCTTTTTTCGTACTCATAAAATTTCTGTTATGACATAAATGAATTTGTCAGGTTACAAAAAAAGAGGGTGCAACAGTGAAGTGACCCTCATTAAAATCAGTATAACAGGCAAGAGTTCTCAAAGAGTCACTCCTGTTTTGAAAATAGCTATTTCTTGGTAATTCTTCTTTTCATTCCATGCAGGTTCTCCATTGGCAATGCTGATAACCTTCTGGATAAACCGCTCCGCCACACAATCCATCGACTCTCCTTCCACTATGGAACCGGCATTAAAGTCTATCCAATTAGGCTTTGCCGCAGCAAGAAGGCTGTTTGTGGATATTTTCATGGTCGGCACAAAAGTGCCGAATGGTGTTCCGCGCCCAGTGGTGAAAAGAACAATATGGCAACCGGAGGCCGCAAGTGCGGTAGACGCTACGAGGTCATTGCCTGGGGCGGACAAAAGATTCAATCCTTTTTCTGTAATCTGTTCACCATAAGAAAGTACACCTCTGACTGCGCTCTTTCCACATTTCTGAGTACATCCTAATGCCTTCTCTTCCAATGTCGATATGCCTCCGGCTTTATTCCCTGGAGAAGGGTTCTCGCCCACCGGCTCACCATGACTAAGGAAATAGCTCTTAAAGTCATTAATCAGTTTTACAGTCTTGTCAAATAAAGAAGAATCCGCACATCTGTTCATCAATATAGTCTCTGCTCCAAACATCTCAGGTACTTCCGTAAGTACAGTAGTACCTCCCTGAGCTACAATAAAATCGGAAAAGACACCAAGCAAAGGATTGGCGGTTATGCCAGAGAATCCATCCGAACCTCCACACTTCAGTCCCACACGAAGTTCTGACAGTGGAACGGCAGTACGCTTGTCGGCAGAAGCTATAGTATAAAGCTCACGTAGAATCTTCATACCCTCCTCCACTTCATCGCCTTCTACTTTTTGGCTTACCATGAAACGGATACGGTTATGGTCATAATCTCCAAGCAGTTCCTCAAACTTGTCAGGCTGATTGTTCTCGCATCCAAGTCCGACGACCAATACTGCACCTGCATTCGGATGCAAAACCATGTCTCTTAATATATTCCGTGTGTTCTCATGATCATCACTTAGTTGAGAGCATCCATAGTTATGCGGAAAAGAAACAATACGGTCTACTCCACTATTTGTCAAATCTACCTCTGCCCTCAGTTTTTCTGCCAATTGATTCACAATACCGTTCACACAGCCTACAGTGGGAATAATCCATACTTCATTTCTGATGCCTACCTGCCCGTTTGCCCGTCTATATCCATTAAATGTAAGATGGCGGTCCTCTATATCAAGCGTTGTATCAACAGGAGTGTATGTATAATCAAGCAGTCCCTCAAGGTTTGTCTTTATATTTGTGTCATTGATAAAATCCCCACAATCATGTCTTTCACGCAAATGCCCGATAGGATAACCGTATTTTATAATATCCTCTCCCTGCTCGCAGTCTTCCAGCAAGAATTTATGACCTGCCGGAACATCATTGTTCAAGATTATATCCTTGCCATTTACAATAACCGACTCTCCTTTCTTTAGTGGTTTTATGGCAACAGCCACATTATCCGCAGGATTGATTTTAATAAAATCCATATTTGTCTTTGTTTGAGTTGAAAAACCGGAAACTGCATCAACGGAATTGAGCATTAGTCCGTATCTCTCATGGTTCACATTAGTCTTTTTATGTCAGGAATTTCTGTATTCTTTCGGAGTATATCCCGTATGCTGCTTGAAATATTTTGCAAAAAAGGACTGGTTTGCAAAGTTCAGTCTGTTGCATATTTCCTTTACAGTGTATTTCCTTCCACGAAGCATGGACTTGGCTTCCAGAATCACATAATCATCAATCCAGTCTGTTGCATATTTATGGCTCACTCTACGTATTACAGATGACAGATATTTGGGAGATACGAATAGTTTCTCCGCATAAAATGTCACATTTCTGTTTGTTCTGTAATGTTTCTCCACCTCAGCAATAAATTTCATGAATATTTCTTCTTTTCTTGATGCTGACTTTATATGTTCCTCTTTCTCCTGACAATTTTCCATTGACTGGAAAGTGTTGCATTTCAGTATATTCAGAAAATTTTTGGCAATCTCTATCTTATAATTGTTATTCTTATCGTAGAGTTTTTTCTTCATAAGCCGATATATATCCACTGTATCTGAAAGTTCCTCCTCACTGAGAGTATTGAATGGATCATTCATTGCATTACGCATAAATCTAATGCCCATCTTCACGTTACCGGAATAATCCATGAAATTTTGCGAGACAGCGATCATAGCACATACAAAATCGTCAGACACATGTTGTATCTGAAAGAAACTCCCTGTAAAAACCGTGCCGACAGTTCCGCGAACCATCTCACGCTCATGCATGTTAATCATTATTTTAGCAGAACCTGCCAAACAAATAAAGATGACTGACATATCTTTTATCTGAATGGAAGACTTATTATCAGACCAACCGTATGTATTGCCCGGTTCATCAATGTTGTCAGAAAGAAACAGCTGTCCTTCTATTTGAGCTGAATGCCCATCACGTGGAAAATGCGAAAGATCTATCTTGAAATATTTGTATTCGTCCATACTTTCCTCTTATTTTATTTGAAAAAGATATTTATTATTTGAAAAAAAGCTATTCTGATGATTTTATGAGCGGAAACTCTACATTGAGAACTGCCGCCTATAAAACACCAATGTTGCCACACTTAATAATGTTGTAAGGTTATAAGAAAAGAAGACATGAGAGGAACCGAATCGGCATCTCAGAATGATGGTCTTACAGTCTTATAACCTTTACAACCAACCTATTTATTGAATAAACTTACCCATTCATACTGATAAGAAATTCTTCATTATTCTTTGTTCTCTCAATATGATTCATCACTGTATCCATTGCTTCCATCGGATTCATGTCTGCAATGTGCTTTCTCAATACCCACATGCGATTCAGAGTTGTCTGATCCTGAAGCAAATCGTCACGGCGAGTACTTGATGCAGTAAGATTGACAGCTGGGAACATACGTTTGTTTGCCAATGAACGATCAAGCTGCAACTCCATATTACCCGTACCCTTAAACTCCTCAAAGATAACCTCGTCCATCTTGGAACCAGTGTCTATCAATGCCGTAGCTATAATGGTTAGTGAGCCTCCGCCTTCTATATTTCGTGCCGCACCAAAAAATCTTTTAGGCTTATGGAGAGCATTGGCATCCACACCACCCGAGAGAACTTTACCCGATGCCGGGCTTACAGTATTATATGCGCGTGCAAGTCTTGTAATGGAGTCAAGGAATATAACGACATCATGGCCACACTCAACCATTCGCTTTGCTTTTTCAAGGACTATTCCTGCAATTTTCACATGATTCTCAGCAGGAGCATCAAATGTAGAGGCCACAACTTCCGCATTCACGGTGCGCGCCATATCTGTAACCTCTTCAGGACGCTCATCAATGAGCAACATAATAAGATATGCCTCTGGGTGATTGGAAGCGATAGAATTTGCTATATCCTTCATAAGCAAAGTCTTACCTGTCTTTGGCTGTGCCACAATCAAAGCGCGTTGTCCTTTTCCTATCGGAGAGAAAAGATCTACTATACGTGAAGATTTGCTGTCATTGTGTCCCTTGCACAATTTGAATTTCTCATCAGGGAAAAGAGGTGTCAGATACTCAAAAGGTACTCTGTCGCGTACAATGGACGGGGCACATCCGTTTATCTGCTCTATTTTTACAAGAGGGAAAAATTTCTCACCTTCTTTAGGCGGACGTATAGTTCCTTCAACAACATCTCCCGTTTTTAGTCCAAAGTGTTTTACCTGAGCCTGACTTACATAAATGTCATCTGGAGACGGCAGGTAATTGTAGTCTGAGCTGCGGAGGAATCCATATCCGTCCATAATTTCAAGTACACCTGATACTTTCAGAATGTCACTGAAATCAAACATTTTCTCTTTTGCCACTGTCTCTGGAGCGACAGGAATAAAAGTCGGCTCATCGGCACGGGATGAATTGTATGAATGATGTTCCTCTTCAAATTTATTGAAAAAGTCCATCGGGCTGACATCCACTGCCTCTTCGTTAGGAATATCTTCAAGTATAATAAAATCGGAACCGTCATCAAAATTACTTCCTCCGAGAGGAACTTTACTGATTATGGTCTCCTCTTTTTTGCTCTCACTCGGAATATACGCAGCTTCTGGCACTACATTTTCAATATCGTCATTGTTTTTTGCAACCTCTTCCTGCTGCAAATCACTTGTGTTCTCCAATATCTCATTAAGTATTCCAGAAGGTTCAGCAGCCTGTTCCGGATTGTCTGAAACAGTAGTCTCTTGCCCTGCATTCATCTTTTCTTGTTCCTCTCGTTCTATTGTTTTGCGGTTTTTGCTTCCCGGCTTGCGCCCGCGCTTCTTAGGTGCTGGCACCTCTTCCTTTGCCTGTTCTACAGTTTCATTTTCATTCTGTCCCTGTTCTATGGTCTCAGGCACTGGCGAAAGCATATTCTTTTCTTCCTCGGAAAGGTCTGCAAACAAAGAGTCATCTTTTGTCACCTTCATAGGCTTGTCTATTTTCTTTGCATTCAGTTGATTGGCTGTATATACGCGGTCTACATTCTTCACACTAATTCTTGAACGTTTGCGTGCAGCTTGTTTGTCTGCGCCTTTCGTTGAAGCATAAGCGTCTGCCTGTGTATCAATAATCCTAAATGTAAGCTCGTTTTTGTCCAAACCGGAATATCCGGCAACACCCATTTCTTCTGCTATGCTTTGAAGTTCTGAGATGTCTTTCTCGTTTAACTGTTCTAAATTATACATATAATGTAATGTGATTATTCTTCTTATTAAGAGACAATATACCAAAGGCCAAAATTCGCCTATAGAAAAATATTGTATGAAAAGCTTCAACTTTTTTGGAACTACAAACCATAGGATGAGGGGATGCCCGCCTTGTGTTCATTCCATATTAAGTCTACAGCTAAAAGAAGGATTTTTGTTTTGTTGGAAGACTCAAAGCATTATTCAATGCTCCTAAAGACGAATGTCTTCAAATACGTTTGCAAAAGTAACAAAAATAATCTGATTCCATGTAGTTTTACCCAATAAAAAAATATTTCATCAGGATTTTTTCTGAAGTTTTCTCACTCGACAATAGTTGCCACGACACGTCTGCTTCCACCGTAATTGCGAAATTCACATAAATAGATGCCTTGCCATGTTCCGAGATTCAGCTTGCCGCTTGTGACGGGAATCGTAAGGGAAAGTCCGGTAATGATACTCTTCGCATGGGCTGGCATATCATCATCACCCTCAAAAACATGGGTGTAATAAGGCTCACGCTCACGGACAAGACGGTTGAATATAGCTTCCATATCAGTTCTGACATCCGGGTCCGCATTTTCGTTAATAGATAATGCCGCACTGGTATGCTTTATAAACAGATTCAGAAGTCCTGCTTCCGGCAATGACGGCAAGTTTGCCTGTATTTCATCTGTAATAAGATGGAAACCGCGCCGACGGGGGCGCAAACAAAACTCAGTCTGATGAATCATTTTGTTATTCCTTTATTTGTTTTTTTATCCTCAAAACCGATGAGTCATTTCACCGCTCTCGCCATACATGGCCTATGCAAGAGGAAAAGCGAAGAAAAGCACATACAGTTTTTTCAGAATTAAAGACTCTTGTTTATCTGGTCAATATATCCAAGCAATTCCTCACGGCCGCTTCTTGATGTAGAGCTGGTGATAAAATAAGGTGGAAGCTCTTCCCACTGTTCTTCCAACACTTTCAGATAATGCTGGACATTTGCCGTGTTCTTAGCATGGCTTTGCTTATCAGCCTTCGTGAATACTATAGAGAAAGGCACACCGTTCTCTCCAAGAAAATTGAAGAACTCCAAATCTTTCTTCTGAGGCTCGTGCCTTATGTCTATCAGCACAAACAGACAGGTCAGCTGCTCCCTGTCCAATACATAATGAGATATGAGATTCCACAATTTGTCCATCTCTTTCTTGCCTCTTTGCGCATATCCGTATCCCGGAAGGTCTACAAGATACCATTTCTTATTAATAAGAAAATGGTTAATCAGCATGGTTTTTCCCGGGGTACTCGATGTCATGGCAAGTTTGTTGCGTTCCGTAAGCATATTGATAAGACTCGACTTGCCCACATTGGAGCGTCCTATAAATGCATATTCCGGAAGGTCTGTCTGCGGACACATGTCGGTACGAGGATTACTGCATTGAAATTCTGCACTTTTTATTATCATAGTTTCATTTATTTTTTACTGTGTATATATAGTAATTAAGCCCTGAGGCTTTCCTTTGGCAAAACAACTATTCGCCAGCGGCAATTCTTGGCAGCAGCGAATGTTTATTCGTCAGATTTCACTCAATTCAAGCCAGCGCATCGACTTCTCGTCAAGCTCGTCATTAAGCAAAGGCAGACGCTTGGACAATTCGGTAATCTGTTCCACAGATATTGAGCCGGAACACAAAGCCGTCTCAATGTCTTTTTTCTCGACTTCCAGCCGCTCAATGTCAAGTTCAAGTTGTTCCATCTCTTTTCTTTCCTTGAAAGTCAGCCTCCTCTTGCGTTCCGTGCCATCGCGCCGTTGCCCCTCACTCAGTTCTGCCGGCTTACTTTTATCAGGTTTGTTTTCCGCTTCTTTCTTGTCTGCCAATGTCTTCCATTCACGATATTGAGTATAGTTTCCTGGAAAATCACGAATATCGCCTCCTCCACGGAATACGAGCAAATGGTCTACTACCTTATCCATAAAATAGCGGTCATGGCTCACCACAATGAGACATCCACGGAAATTCCTTAAATACTCCTCCAGAATTTGTAACGTGACAATATCAAGGTCATTTGTAGGCTCGTCAAGAATAAGGAAATTCGGGGAGCGCATCAACACCGTACAAAGATACAGCCTTCTCCGCTCACCTCCGCTCAACTTACTTATATAATTGTATTGTGTCTCAGGCGGGAACAAAAAATGCTGCAAGAACTGGCTGGCTGTAAGTCGCTCATCCTTGCCCATATCCACATATTCTGCAATCTCGCGCACAGCGTCTATCACTTTTTTCCCGTCATCAAAGCACATTCCATTCTGCGAATAATATCCGAAACGCACAGTCTCACCTACATCAATGCTGCCGGAGTCGTATGCTTCCAACCCGAGAAGCATCTTTATAAAGGTAGACTTGCCAGTTCCGTTGTTTCCCACAACACCCATTTTCTCATAACGCGAAAACACATAATCAAACTTGTCCAGTATAATCTTGTCTCCAAACGACTTACACACATTGGTTGCCTCAAAGATTTTACTGCCTATATACGTGGAATCCATCTTCAATTGCACTGAACTATTGTCAATCCTACGCTTTGCCACTTTTTCCAACTCATAAAAGGCATTCTCCCTATACTTTGCTTTGTGCCCGCGTGCCTGTGGCATACGGCGCATCCATTCAAGCTCAGTCCGATAGAGATTATTTGCCCTCTGGATTTCCTGACTCAGGTTGTCAATGCGTTCTTGACGTTTATCAAGATACAAGCTGTAGTTTCCTTTGTAAGTATATATCCTCGAATCATCCATCTCAATGATAGATGAGCAGATGCGGTCAAGGAAATAACGGTCATGAGTCACCATCAGCAGGCTCATTGTTGTCCGGCTGAGATAATTTTCGAGCCATTCAATCATTTCCAAGTCAAGATGGTTGGTCGGCTCATCAAGTATCAGCATATCAGGCTCGGATATAAGCACATTGGCAAGTGCCACGCGCTTTATCTGACCTCCTGACAACTGGGATGTTTTTTGGTCAAAGTCCCGGATTTTCAACTGCGAGAGAATCTGTTTCACTTTGCTTTCATAGTCCCAGGCTTTCAGGCGGTCCATCTCTGACAGTATTTCTTCAAAACCGTCTCCGGTTCCACCTGCCGCCATACACTGCTCATACCTTCTGATAAGCTCTGTCACCTCGCTGCCATGCCAGAAGCATGCCTCTATCACAGACAAGTCACCGGGATATGAGGGAGACTGCTCCAAATACCCCACCTTCAAATCGCGTCTGAAAATAACATCGCCTCCTTCATAACCTTCCACACCGGCTATAATTGAAAGCAATGTCGACTTGCCAGTGCCGTTCTTGGCAATGAGTCCGATATGCTCCTTCTCGCCTACGGTGAATGAGATGTTTTCAAACAAAGTGCGGTCGCCAATACGTTTCGTAAGTTTAAGAACTTCAAGATATGGAATATTTGTAGCCATATTCTGCTTTTTTTCAGCCAGCATCAGCACAACTCATTCCTTGCAATACGAATATAAAGCCGACACTGTTCGTTGTTTTGGGATATATCAATGTTATATGGAGTCCTGCCGGATGCAAGATTCTCTGCTGAGGAGACGCATCGCTTGCAGTCTGATTTGCAAGAACAGATACATATACCGACTGGATATGTACCTAATATGTCTGCAAAAGTAATGATTTTTTATTTAAATGCCAAATGTCGGAGGCAAACTTGTTCTATGGCGAATATCTGTATGGCTTGAATGGACGGTACCCATACCTAAAGACCAAAACTGCGGGCAAGAATCTCAAATCAGTACTACTGATAGCACAAACGAGACTGCTGATTATAAAAGCCGTAGTGCCAATTTTGTAAACAGCACTGCTGATTCGAGAAATAAGCGAGGACAACTTGAAAAGATTGTAAGGAGGAAACGTTCTGCCTGCACACTAAATTCTCAAAACCACAGTACGGTTTTGAGAATTTAGTGTGCAGGAATAAATCTGGTTCTTACCGCTTTCATTTAATGTTTGCAGAATGCCGCACTTGTTTTTGCAGAACGAAGACAGAAGGTGTGTACTGACGAATCCAAGAAATTTCCGGACACTTATTTTGTCGTCAGTAAACTTACATACCGGCTTAATCTGTCAAGGCCTTCGAACATCACGGATCTCGGACACGCTATGTTTATGCGCATAAAACCGTCCCTGCCGTACATAGTGCCGGCATTCAGCCACAGGCTCTCAGTTTCGAGCAGTTGCCGCTCAATTGTATCGGAATCAATGTGGAGGGAACGGCAGTCTACCCATATTAAGTAAGTTCCTTCCATATCCGTCACGCAAAGCTGGGGCAGATTGTGTGAAAAATAGTCCCGCAAACAGATGTAGTTGCCATACAAATACTCATTCAGTTCCGTCAGCCATTCTTCGCCTTCTGTATATGCGGCAATAAGAGCCTCCACACCAAAAGGATTGACATCGCACACCTCGTTCACATTCAATGCTTTGTCTATCTTGGCTCTTATCTCGGAATCAGATGAGATGATATTGGCAATCTGAAGTCCGGCAATATTGAATGCCTTTGACGGAGAACAACAGGTGACGGAATTTGCCAAGCATTCTTTGCTTATCGAGGCGAAAGGAATGTATTTGTTGCCAGGAAAAACCAGCTCGCAGTGAATCTCGTCAGATATTACCATCACATTGTTGCGGCGGCAAATGTCATTGAGCTTTTGCAGTTCTTCCATGTTCCATACACGTCCCACAGGGTTGTGGGGATTACATAGTAGCAGCAATTTGGCTTTTGAGTCGGATGCCACTCTTTCCAGACCTTCGAAATCCATATAGTAGCGGTTATTCTCAACCTTCAACGGATTGTCAGCAATCTCACAGCCATTGTTTCTGATAGAAGAAAAAAAACAGTTGTATACCGGAGTCTGTACTATAACTTTGTCACCGGGACTCGCCAATGCCTTGATAACGGCTGAGATTGCGGGAACCACACCACTTGTATATAGAATCGTCTCCGGCGGAATGTCCCATCCGTGCCTGCGGCGAAACCATGCGCCCACTGCCTCATAATACGTGTCCGGCACACGGGTATAGCCGAATATTCCGTGCCGCACTCTTTTTGCCAAAGCCTCGACAATTGCCGGTGCCGTGCGGAAGTCCATGTCTGCCACCCACATCGGCAACACCCCGTTGTCGGCTGCCGAATCCCATTTATAGGAATTGGTGTTTCTTCTGTTTATTATCTCGTCAAAATTATATTTTCCCATAACTATCTGATTATATTGTCACACCGTCTCAACCATGCGCCGCTGTAAAGACGCCAGAGGAATATGGCTCCTCGAAAACAAAGTTCCACACACATTGCCACCCACACTCCTGTCAGTCCATACATTGGGGCAAGAATAGCCGCCAACGACAAGCGCACCGCCCAAATGCTTCCGAGGTTCATGAAGCAAGGGATGAGGGTGTCACCGGCACCGACAAACGCGCCGTATGACACGATAGATGCCGCAAACATCGGTTCTGCCCATGCCTCGATGCGCAGTATACTCACTCCAAGCTCATGTACGGACACGTCGGGAGTAAAAAATGTCATCATTTGTGGAGCTACAAGATACATCACGATACCCATCACACTCATCACCGCCATTCCCGACCATACGGAGATTCCGGCAAAGCGTTGTGCCAAGTCACGGCGGGAAGCCCCGATGCTCTGCCCTACCAACGTGGTGGCAGCCTCGCCTATTCCATAACCGGGCATATAGCACAGGCTCTCTGCCGTGATGGCAAAAGCATTGGCGGCAATTGCCACCGTACCCAAAGGGGCTACTATGACTGTACCCAGTATCTGCGCGCCACACATCACAGCATGTTCCGCTGCCATTGGCAGACCTATACGGGAGGCTTTTTTCAGGGTGGCATGTTGGGGTATAAACGAACCGGAAGATACGGACATATTCAGTTGAGGCGAGCGTTTCCACATGTACCAGAACATGGTAATACCCACCAGCAGTTCGGCAAGCACCGTACCCATAGCCGCTCCTGTCACTCCCAATCCAGCTCCATATACAGTAATGCCGCCAATCTCCCTTGTGGGGAATATCAGCAGGGCATTGAATATCACGTCCAGCACGCACATGGCGGCATTGAGCATTCCCGGCACAAACATGTTGCCACTACACCGCAGGACGGCTCCTGACAAGTACCCCAACTGGTAGGCGGGAAGTCCGAGAGAGAATATGAAGAAATATGCGGTGGCATCATGGTGTATAGCCTCTTCCCCACCCAGCCAAAGCGGAAGACTGCCACTGATGGAGCATCCGAACACAGCCAATACGGCACTGAACAACATAGTTGATGTCAGTGCCTGCCTAATGACAGTCTGTGCCCGGTCTTTCTTCTTGGCTCCTGTATATTGGGCCACCTGAACCGAAAAGCCGCTCACCACGGCAGAGCAAAGTCCCCAGAAAAGCCACGTAGTGGTCGATACGATTCCGATTGACGCTGAGGCTTCAGCACCAAGACTGCCGACCATTGCCGCATCGATATACTGCATGATGATAGACGAGACCTGAGCTAAGATTGAGGGCAGGCTCAACAGTGCCATCAGTCTTAGCTGATCAAGAAATCTCATCTGCTTTCCCTCACGTATGAGTGAGAGGAGCGAGTCGGAGTTTTTCAGATTTGCAAACACCCTTTCCTATCTGATATTTATAGAGCAGTCGGCAGGTGCTTTCACATTCTTATCCAATATGATTTCTCCGATGCTGTCTGCTACAATTTTTCCACTTGTCGGGTTCTTCACACTTGGAATATGTCCCTTGATTTCGGCATTGACTGTCGAGTATTCAAATGCGAGGTCACAGTCAGCGTCCATCGTACAGTCTTCCAGCACAAGGTCTTCGGCATAGCAAAGGGGTTGCGTGCCTTTGATATGGCAGCGTACAAGACGGAGTCGCTTGGAGTGCCAGCCCAAATACTCACCATCGATTTCGGAATCATAGACGGTCACATCCTCTGTTTCCCAAAAAGCGTCCTTGGTGTCGAGACGCGCATTGTGTATCTCCACATTTTTGCATTTTTGGAACGAATAGTTACCTTGCTGGCGGTAGTTGTCGATGCGTATGTTCGAGCCATGCATGAATATATAGTCGGCATGTTCCACCTCCACATTCTCAAGTTCCACATCGGAGCAATCCCAAAGTGTCTCCTGCGCGTCAGGAATGCGCACATTCTTGAGCCTCAGTCCGGTCATCTCGCGAAACATCTTAGGGGCTTCGACAAGGGTGTCCGTCATCTGCAAATTGCGGGAATACCATAAGGCGGCACGCGCACCCTCAGTAAACACGCAGTCTTTCACAACAAATCCATCGACATGCCAGAACGGATATTTGCCTTCAAAACGACAGTGGTCAGCCTCAATATTCGCACACTCTTTTATTGCAGACTCTCCTGCATGTATTGTCACATTCTCCAAACGAAGATCGCGACTGCCAAACAGTGGACGCTCTCCGCCAAACTCAGTGTCTTTTATTATTCTCATATTTTTCTGGTTTTGTTATTTCTATTCGGAAAGTTTGTTGTATTGTTCATCATCGACAGGCTCAAGCCACTCGTTTGAGAGATTCTCACCGGGAATCTCCATCGCAAGATGGGCAAACCAATGGCCTTTTGTGGCACCATGCCAATGTTTCACATTTGCCGGAATATTCACCACATCGCCTGGGCGCATCTTTACTGCGGGCTTGCCCTCTTCCTGATACCACCCCTCGCCTGCCACACATACAAGAAGCTGTCCGCCGCCTTTAGTGGCATGATGAATATGCCAGTTGTTGCGGCAACCCGGCTCAAAGGTCACATTGGTGAGATGGACTCCCACATTGGTCACAGGATAAAGATAGCTGTTGCCTATGAAATATTTGGAATAAGCCGTATTGGGATTTCCTATCGGAAAAATTGACTCTTGCTCAAACCGGGCTTTGGCATCATCCGTCTCAGCACCGTCTTTCCACACTTCTATTGCCTGATTGAAGGCAGCCCATGCTTTGGGCCATCCGGCATAGAAAGCCACTTGAGTGAGAATTTCCGCAACTTCGGTACGGGTCACACCATTCTTCTTTGCCGATTGCAGATGATAGGTAAGGGACGAATCGGTAATGCCGCTGCTGACAAGTGCTGTCACTGTCACGATACTACGGTCACGCAGAGAAAGTTTGTCTGTACGGCTCCACACCTCACCAAAAAGCACGTCATCATTAAGTTCGGCAAATTTTGGTGCGAAATTGCCAAGCCGGTCACGTCCTGCCGTCTGCTTGATGTCGGAAGGAAACTCGGTGAGCCGAGTTATATTTTGAGAGTTTGCCATATTGATTGAATTTAGTATGATAGCTAAAGTGCCGATTATTTTTTCATCTTATGATGGTTTATAGAAATTATATTCAAAAAGCAATGCCATATATCCTGGCAATCCGTTTCTGGTTGCAAAGTTATGACAAATAAGTAGATGTTGAGAATTAGTTTATATCAAAAATCTTGCGTATCTTTGTGTAAA